>NZ_JARWRU010000794.1 GCF_029867845.1 Nocardia farcinica
ATACACCCTCGTATACCACGACGTGCACCATGTGACGGCGAGCTACTCGCGTTCGCTCGCCCCGGAACTCGTCCGTCGGCTCGGTCCCATCCTCGGCTGGTGGTGAGGCCGGGTCCGCCGGGGTGGACGCGACGGACATGAGACTGGTGTCCGGGCAGCAGTCGCATCGATTGCCGGGTGTTCGCCGGGATCGGGCACGCGCGGCGCCGTTCCCGGCGCCGCGAACGGGTGTTTCAGGACGTTTGTCCAGTTCAGCGCCACGGTCGGGCTCGCACGGCGGGCGCGGCGTTCATGATCGAGTTGATAGCATGGCTTTTCCAGCCGACCGGGAATGCGGGCGCGCTCGCCGAAGGCACCTCGAAAGAGTTTTTCCATGCAGTTTGAAATCGTGGAGCGGGACGAGACCTGGGTCGCCGGCTTGCCCGTCCGCAGTCCGAAACGCGCACTGGGCGAATTACGGGACCAGGCGCTGGAGGCGGCCTGGGCGGCGGTGCTGCACCAGGATCTCGGCGGGCCGCTGGCCAGCGCGTATACCGACTACAGTGGCGAACTCGGCACCTACAACACCCAGATCGTCGGCTATCGGTGCCGCTCTTTCGACGAGGTGACCCGCGGTCATCTGGTGGCCAGGCTGCCCGCGGGCAGTTATGCGAAATTCTCCTCGGTGGGCGATTTTCCGCAGGTGATGACCGACCTGTGGACGCAGATCTCCTACGCCGAGGAGCACAAACAGATCAAGCGCACCTATACCGGCGATTTCGAGTTCTATCCGCACGCCTACAAGATCGAGCTGTACCTGGCGGTGGACCCCCGATGACCTACACGATCGCGGTCCGCGACGAGGCGGTCTACGGCGGCCTGGTGGTGCCTCGGGTGACGCCCAGTTTCAAGACCAGCAACAGCGAGCTCATCGAGTTCCTCAAGGACCGGCTGCGCGACCGGGAGGCCGGCGAACTGCCCACCCGCGAGCGCCCGCTCTACACCGTCTACGTGCCCGATCCCGCAGGTAGTCACAACGCGCTGGTGTGTTGTGCCTACGCAGCGCCCGAACGCGTGCCGGTGGGGGATCTGCTCGTGCGGGTGCCCAAGGGGGGCTACGCGCGGTTCGAGCCGAACGGCGATTACCACGACCCCGTGGAGGACGTGTGGGCCCAGGTCGACGACGCCACCGCCTCGGCGGAGATCACCCGCGCCT
Organism: Nocardia farcinica; assembly: GCF_029867845.1. Taxonomy (GTDB): domain Bacteria; phylum Actinomycetota; class Actinomycetes; order Mycobacteriales; family Mycobacteriaceae; genus Nocardia; species Nocardia farcinica_A. Next base: position 1,196 of record NZ_JARWRU010000794.1, read on the forward strand.
ACCGCGAGGAGATCGAGGTCTGGCGGGGTCCCGGTGACGTCGAACTGTTCATCTCCATTCTGGTCTGAGTAGCTCGCGGATAACTATTGTCGGACCAAACGGTCCCTTGGTCTCCCTGTCGGCCGGACGATGCGGTTCCGAGCAGCGGGTTTGTCGTTCGGGTGACATGTTTCGGTCCGATTGCCGGTTTTCTGGTGAATTCCTGTCCGATGACGGATACTCCGTAGGCGACTCCCCTGGTTTAGGACCCCGGGGGAGCGGGTACAGCGGCCCGGCGCGGGCCCTGCCCGCGGTGACGACGGAGTAGGAACACATGACTGTCGAGATGGTCACGGTCGGCGCCGAGCGGGTGCTGAGGTTCCGTGACATGCACTCCGGTCACGCCTTCCGGGTGGCCACTCCCGGAGCCGATCCCGAATTCTGGCGGCGTTACCTGGCGGGGGCCCTTCGTGTCTACAGCCGGTACGGCGTGGAGTCCGCACTGGAGTACGAGTC
>NZ_JARWRU010000795.1 GCF_029867845.1 Nocardia farcinica
CCCCCCCCCCCCCCCCAACCACCCCCCCCCCCATTCCCCCGCCCCGCCCCTAAACTTTTTCGGGGTGTGGGGCCCGGGCCCGCAGTCCAGCCCGAGGAGCCCCGCATGACCACCACGACACTGTCCGTCGTCACCGAGGACACCGATACCCCGGCCGATTCCGCTGCGAGCGACACCGACACCGGCGCGACCGAATCCTCCGCCGACCGCACCGATGAGTCCGTGCCCATCACGGCGCCTCCGGCGAATGCCCGCGCACAGTACCTGGATCCGAACGACCTCGTGATCGGTGAGAACGTGCGCGTCAGTTTCGACCTCGACGATCACCCCGCCGAAGCCGAGTCGATCCGCCGGTTCGGGGTGCGCAACCCGATCCTGGCCGAACGCGACCCCGACGGGCACATACTGGTCCTCGACGGGCAAGTACGCACCCTCATCGCCCGCGCCGTCGGCACCACCCACGTCCCGGTGTGGGTCACCGATGCCCCCACCGGTGTCGCCGACAACGAACGCCGCATCACGCGGACGTTGGACCAAATCAACCTCAACGACCGCCGCATCCCCCTGTCGGAGGCCGACCGCGCCGCCGGCGTGGCGTTGATGCTGGACCTGGGCGCCTCGGCCACCCGTATCGCCCAAGGGTTGCAGCGCAGCCGCTCCGAGATCCGGCAGGCCGCCGCCATCGGCCACTCCGCCACCGCGAAGCAGTTGCTCGACGACGGCCAGTACACCCTCGAACAGTTGGCGGTCATCGCCGACTACGAAGCCGCCGGCGACATCGACGCCGTCCAGGAGCTGACCCGCGCCACCCGCTACCAATTCGGTTACGTCGCCCGCCGCATCGCCGCCGATCGCGCCGAAGCCCGCGACCGCCTCCACGCCGCCCTACCCCACGCCGCCACCGGCTTCGGAATCCTCCCCCGCGAACCCGAACTCGACAGCGAGGAGGCGGTGTTCGTGCCGGCCACCGACCTCACCAAACCTGACGGCAGCGAGGTCGGCGCCGACCAGATCCACGCCGCCCCCACCCACTGGGTGGTGTACCTCGAGGTCGAGGAGAACGCCGAGCTCGTCGACATCGACAGCGGCGACATCGTCGACCCCGACACCGTCGACTGGAACACCGAACACCACGCGGATGCCGCGGCGGGTGAGGGTTTGCGTCACGCCGACACCGTGCGATGGCAGGACCGGTGGACCCCCACCTACTACCTGCTCGCCGACCAACTCTCCGACAGCGGCCTCACCCTCATCTCGCCGCCGGAGACCAGCGATAAGCATGTCCGCGCAGTGGTCGCTGCCGAAGCCGCCGTACGAGAAGCGGCCCGGCAGGACTATCGACGGGTGCGGGAGTTGAACAAGCGCGGCGCCGCGGCCAAACAGCGGCGCGAGGAATTCCTCACCGAATACCTCACCCGACGCAAGCCGCCCACCCAGGCCGCCGGGTTCGTCGCCACCTACCTGGCCAACCAGCTCGACGCCCCGACGGTGCAGATGGTGACCACGATCCTCGGCATCGCAGACTCGCGACAGGACTTGCAGGCCGCGATCACCGACGCCCCGGTCAACCGGGTATGGGTGATCGTGCTGGCGATGGTGCTCGCCACCCACGAAGCCCCCATCGACAAGAGCTTCTGGCGGGCCGGGTCGAGCGCGACACCCGGGTATCTGCATCTGCTCGCCGAACTCGCGACCGATGCCGGGTCGGACTTCGCGCTCGTCGATGTCGAACAGGCCGCCGCTGGTGAGATTTACTACCACGACATCGATCTCGCCGCCTGAGTTCACAATCCGCGCAGTTCGATCCGCGCCCGCCACCGGATTCCGTTGGCGGGCGCTGCTATCCACATCTGTTATCCACAACCTGTGAAAGGAGGGCGAATCATGGCCGGGGACACCGTTGTCACCGTCACGGGGAATGTGACGGACTCGCCTGAGCTGAGATTCACCCCCGCAGGCGTCGCGGTGGCCAACTTCACCGTGGCGTCGACCCCGCGGTTCTTCGATCGGCAGTCCAACGAATGGAAAGACGCCGACGCCCTGTTCCTGCGCTGCACCCTGTGGCGCGAGCCTGCCGAATACGCCGCCGAATCGCTGACCCGAGGCGCCAGGGTGATCGTCACCGGCCGACTCAAACAGCGAACCTACGAGACCCGCGAAGGCCAGACGCGGACGGTCGTCGAACTCGACGTCGACGAACTCGGCGCATCCCTGCGGTATGCCACCGCAACCATCTCCAGAGTCAACCGGGCCAACGCGACGAGCAGCGGCTCGAGCGCCGACACCGGTGGCCAGACAGCATGGGCACAGCAGTCCGGCGAACCCACGTACGCCGGATCCGGATTCGGAAACGCGGGCCAACCACCGTTCTAACGTTGCGCCGAACCGGCGCCTACCCACCGAGGTGCTGGGAGGGGACGCAGCCGAGGTACCTGTCCGCCCCATCGTCCGTCCAACCCGGGTGATCGGGTGGTGTCGGTGGTGAGGGCTGTTCGTCAGGCCATCTGCCCCGCCTGCCCGAGTGCTACCAGGGCGTGCTCCCGCCACCGCTGCGGGCCCGCGCCCGGCCGTCACCGAATTCGCCCAGCGCGCCGCCCCGCACACAACCGCCGGTCTGGCGGGTCAGCGCAGCGAATTCGGCGCCGCCCGCATCGCCGCGTTCCCTCCGCCGTGTCGGGCTCCCACCCCGGTCGGCCGCACTCAGGCGGGTCAGACGACCCACCGCCCAGCCCCGTGCCGGAGTTGCGTGCTCGTGCGCGCGTCCGGTGCGGGGCCGAGCTGTTTCCACCGACAGAACAGGAACCTGCCGATGACCGCTACGTTGCACACACCCGACACCACCACCGCTACCACTGCCGAGGCCGCTGATGCGGTTACGCCGTTCGCCGCCGCGCTCGGCGAGATCGAATACCTGCTCGAGATCGACCCCGACACCGCCCGCGAACGCTTCGCCGCGGTACTGACTCTCGCCTCCCCGACCGAGCGGGAGTTCCTCGACCGCGCCGCCGACGTCATGACCCGCTCCCCGTGGAAAGTCGCCGCCCGCCAGCTCGGGTGGATGGCCAAGAGCCGACCCGAACTGCGCCCGATGATCATCGACCACACCGCTACCGGTGACCCCGGCCTGCACCGCCCCGAACTCCCCGCCCAGTCCGACACCTCCATCGAGGCCGCCGAATGGGTCCGCCGCTCCATCCGCGACCACCGCCACCGCGAACGCCTCACCGCCACCCCCCCCGCCACCCCCCCCGCCCCCCCCTACCCCGCCGCCGCGGGGGCCCCCCCCCCCGCCCGCCGACCCCCCCCCCCCGCCCGGCCCCGGGGGGTTGACCCCCCG
>NZ_JARWRU010000796.1 GCF_029867845.1 Nocardia farcinica
CCCCCGCCGGTGCGGGGGGGCCCGCGCCCGCAGGGTGGTGTTGTTGGTGCCCGGGGTCCGCTCGCCGGTGCGGACCGCGGCGAAGACGGCCATCCGCAGCTGTTCGAAGGGCGGCTCGCCGGATTCGGGGTCGATGGTGACGTTCAGCATGTCGGCGTCGTGCTCACACGGTCTCGCGGGACAGGGGACAGGACAGGCAGCGCGGGCCGCCTCGGCCGGAGCCGAGCTCGGAGCCGGAGATGGTGAGCACCTCGACCCCGGCGTCGGCCAGCCTGGCGTTGGTGACCTCGTTGCGCTCGTAGGCGACGACCACGCCGGGCGCCAGCGCCAGGGTGTTGTTGCCGTCGTCCCATTGTTCGCGTTCGGCGGTGACCACGTCCGAGCCGGTGTCGATGACGCGCAGTTTGCCGATGCCCATGGCCTCGGCGGCGGCGGGCAGGAACGGGTCGGGGCCGCTCATGGTGACCCCGGACGGGTCCTCGCGGCCGCCGTAGTCGTCGTCACGCCGGATGGTGAAGGCCTGCAACTCGTCGCGCAGCGCCGGGTACATGACCACCGCGTCGACGTCGACCATGGTGCACACGGTGTCCAGGTGCATGGTGGCCCGGCTCTGCGCGATCGGCACCACCAGCACGGTGTGCGCGAGATCGTCGTCGAACAGGCTGCGGGCCAGCGCCTCCGCGCCGGCCGGGCTGGTCCGCTCGCCGACTCCGACCGCCACCACGCCGGGGGACAACAGCAGCACGTCGCCACCCTCGATCGGGGCGGTGTGCGACTCGTAGGCCCGCCGCACACCGAGGAAGCGCGGGTGGAAGGCGTAGATCAGGTCGGTCAGCGAGGTCTCGCGCATGCGCGCCGGCAGCGCCAGCGAGGTGATCGCCACCCTCGGTCCCACCCAGAACGAGGAGTCCCTGGTGAACAGCAGGTTCGGCAGCGGGTCGATGACGAAGTCGCTGCCGTGGTGCATGCGGCGCACCAGCGAGGTGCCGTCGTGCGCGAAGGGCAGCTCGTCGAAGGTCATGCCCGCGGTGAGGATCTCGGCCAAAGCGGGGGCGGGCACGCCGCGCAGGTGGGCGGCAAGCTCGTCGGCGAGGGTGTGGCCGAGCCTGCGGGCGTCCACGGCGGCGCTGATGCCCTGGATGCGCGCGGCCCCGCTGACCGCGAGCGTCTCGGCGAGCAGGTCGGCCAGCAGCAGCACCTCGACGCCGCGCCCGCGCAGCACGTCGGCGAACATGTCGTGTTCCTGCTGTGCGCGCTCGACCCAGGGGATGCCGTCGAAGAGCAGCTGATCGCTGTTGCGCGGGGTGAGCCTGCGCAGTTCGGGGCCGGGCCGGTGCAGCATCACCGTGCGCAGAACGCCCACCTCGGAGGTGACGCCGTAGCCGTGGTCGGTGCTGCCGTGGTTCATGCTCCGACCGTAATGCGCACACGGCCGGTGAGCACGCCCATCGTGCCGCGCCGTGCCGGAAAGAAACATTTATGCGCATGTGTCCGAAATCATCCCGGGCGTGGGCGAACCCGAAGTATGGTTCACCTCGGAGCGAAGGAGCGTGATGTCGACAGCCGATTGGCGTGCCAAGGAATTGACCCCCGGTCAACTGTCGCAGCGCAGCGGCGTCGCGGTGTCGGCCCTGCACTTCTACGAGCGCGAGGGGCTCATCAGCAGCAGGCGCACCAGCGGCAACCAGCGTCGCTATCCGCGCGAGACGTTGCGCCGGGTCGCCTTCATCCGCATATCCCAGCGGGTGGGCATCCCGCTGAGCGAGATCAAGGCCGAACTCGACCGCCTGCCCGAGGGCCGCACGCCCACCAAACGGGACTGGGAGCTGGTGTCCACCACCTGGCGCGCCGAACTCGACGACCGCATCGAGCAGCTGATCCGGCTGCGCGACAGCCTGACCGACTGCATCGGCTGCGGTTGCCTGTCGCTCGGCGTGTGCAAGATCGTCAACGAGCGCGACCGCCTCGGCGAGGAGGGGCCGGGCGCGCGCGTGCTCGACACCCACGCCACGCGCTTTTGCCGGCCCCAGGCCTGCGACTGAGCCTTGATCGAGTCATGACGACTCTGGAGAGCAAAGCGAAGACACTGCTGGCC
>NZ_JARWRU010000797.1 GCF_029867845.1 Nocardia farcinica
CCGCAGGGCTCACCGCCTCGGTCCTCTACCTGGACACCGAGACCGCGAAGTTCGACCAGCAAATCAGTCTGGACGAGACCGGCGACGGCTTCGACGCCGACTTCTAGTACTCCACCGACCTGTTCGACCCGGTCACCATCGCGGGCTTCGCCGCCCGGCTGCGCATGGTGCTCGACACCGTCTGCGCCGACCCCGGCGTCCGCATCGGGGAGATCGACATCCTCGGCGCGGGCGAACGCGCGGTGCTCGCCGCCCGCAACGCCACCGGCCGCGAACTCGGCCCGCCCGCCACCCTGATCTCGCTGTTCCAGGAGCAGGCGGCCCGCACCCCGGAGGCGGTGGCGCTGTCGTGCGACGGCGGCCACCTCACCTACCGCGAGCTGTCGATCCGGGTGAACCGGCTGGCCCGCCTGCTCGTCTCCTTCGGCGCCGGCCCGGAAACCACCGTGGCCCTCGGCATCCAGCGTTCCACCGATCTGGTGGTCGCCATGTACGCGGTGCTGGCCACCGGCGCGGCCTACCTGCCGCTCGATCCCGAGCACCCGGCCGAACGCCTCGACCACGTGCTGGCCACCGCCCGCCCGGTCTGCGTGCTGACCCGCACCGGCGACGGTCTCGACCTGCCCGCGGGTCGCGACGCGCACCACCGGCCGGTGCTCGACCTGGACCGGCTGGACACCACCGCGTACTCCGCCGCCCCGCTCACCGACGCCGAACGGCTCGCCCCGCTGCGCACCGGCCACCCCGCCTACGTCATCTTCACCTCCGGCTCCACCGGCCGCCCCAAGGGTGTGGTCGTCGAGCACGCCGCCATCGTCAACCGGCTGCGCTGGATGCAGGCCCAGTACCGGCTCGCCGCCGACGACGTGGTGGTGCAGAAGACGCCCGCGACCTTCGATGTGTCGGTCTGGGAGTTCTTCTGGCCCCTCCAGGTCGGCGCGCGGCTGGTGCTCGCCGCGCCGGGCGGGCACCGCGACCCGAGGTATCTGGCCGAGCTGATCGCCGCCGAGGGCGTCACCGTCGCGCACTTCGTGCCGTCCATGCTGGCGGTGTTCGTCGCCGAACCCGCTGTGCGGGACTGTGGATCACTGCGCCAGGTGTTCTGCTCCGGCGAGGCGCTGCCCCCCGCCCCCGCGCACCGGCTGCGCGCGCTGACCGGGGCCCGCGTGCACAACCTGTACGGACCCACCGAGGCCGCCGTCGACGTGACCTTCCACGAGGTCACCGACGCCGACACCCACACCGTGCCGATCGGCCTCCCGGTGGCCAACACCGCCGTGCACGTGCTCGACAGCAGGCTGCGCCAGGTTCCCGCCGGGGTGCCGGGCGAGCTGTACCTGGCCGGCGCGCAGCTGGCCCGCGGCTACCTGGCCCGGCCCGGCCTGACCGCCGACCGCTTCGTCGCCGATCCGTTCACCCCCGGCGCGCGCCTGTACCGCACCGGCGATCTGGTCACCTGGTCCGCCGGCGGCGAGCTGGTCTACCTGGGCCGCACCGACTTCCAGGTGAAGCTGCGCGGCCTGCGCATCGAGCTCGGCGAGATCGAGGCCGCCCTGACCGATCTGGACGAGATCGCGCAGGCGGTGGTGGTCGCCCGCGGCGGCGAGCAGCTGGTGGCCTACCTGATCCCGGCGAACACCCATCCCTCGGTCACCCTCGACCTGGACGCGGTGCGCGCCGCGCTGGCCGTCCGCCTGCCCGCCTACATGCTGCCCTCGGCCTATGTGACGCTGGCCGAGTTCCCGCTCAACGCCTCGGGCAAGCTCGACCGGCGCGCCCTGCCCGAACCGGTCTTCGAGGCCGCCGCCTATCGCGCCCCGGTCACCGCCACCGAGCAGATCGTCGCGGCTGTCGTCGCCGGCCTGCTCGGCCGCGACCGGGTCGGCCTCGACGACGACTTCTTCGCCCTCGGCGGCAACTCGCTGACCGCCACCCGTCTGACCGCCCGCCTCGGCGCGGCCCTGGACGCCCAGATCCCGGTCCGGGTGATCTTCGAGGCCTCGACCGTGCAGACGCTGGCGCAACGGGTGGAACCGTTGCGCGGCACCGGCGCCCGCCCCGCCCTCACCGCGGGCCCGCGCCCGGACCGTATTCCGCTCTCGGCCGCCCAGCAGCGCATCTGGTTCCTCAACCGCTTCCTCGCCGACGCCGACGGCCTCGGCGACGCGGTGAGCAACATCCCCGTCGCCCTGCGGCTGTCCGGCGCGCTCGACGAGGCGGCTCTCACCGCCGCCCTGCGCGATCTGCTCGCCCGCCACGAATCGCTGCGCACCCTGCACCCCGCCGACGACGACGGCCCGCATCAGATGATCCTGCCCGCCGAGACCGCCGCCGCGCGGATGGCGCCGCTGCGCGCCGAACCCGTCGCCGAGGCCGAACTGCCCGCCCGGCTCACCGCGAGCATCGCCGAGGTCTTCGACCTGGCCACCGACATCCCGGTCCGCGCCGCGCTTTTCGCGCTGTCGGCCGATGAGCACGTGGTCCTGGTGGTCCTGCACCACATCTGCGCCGACGGCTTTTCCCTCGGCCCGCTGGCCACCGACCTCATGACCGCCTACGCCGCCCGCCGCGCCGGTGCGGCACCGCGCTGGCTGCCGCTGCCGGTGCACTACGCCGACTACACCCTGTGGCAGGCCGAACTGCTCGGCGACGACGCCGATCCCGCCTCCCGCGCCCACCGGGAACTGGAGTTCTGGCGGCGCACCCTCGACGGCCTGCCCGAACAACTCGACCTGCCGACGGACCGTCCCCGGCCGGCGGTGCCGAGCAATCGCGGCGCCACCCACCGGCTGCGCGTCGACGCCGACCTGCACAGCGAGCTGCGCGAGCTGGCCCGCAAGCGTGAGGCCACCCTGTTCACCACCGTGCACGCCGCGCTGGCGGTGCTGCTGGCCCGGCTGTCCGGCGCCGAGGACTTCGCCATCGGCACCCCGGTCGCCGGGCGCGGCGAGCAGGGCCTCGACGGCATGGTCGGCATGTTCGTCAACACCCTGGTGCTGCGCAGCCACATCGACCCGCGCGCCAGGTTCGAGACCGTCCTCGACGACACCCACCGCCGCGACCTCGAGGCCCTGTCACATCCCGACCTGCCGTTCGAGCGCCTGGTGGAGGTGCTCGCGCCGAGCCGCGCCCGCAACCGCCACCCGCTGTTCCAGGTCGCGCTGACCGTGCAGAACTTCACCGTGCCCGAACTGGAGCTGCCCGGCCTGCGGGTGGCCGAGCTGCCGCTCGAGGCGGTGGCCGCGGAATTCGACCTGCAGTTCACCGTGCGCGAGCACACCGACGCCGACGGCCGCGCCGACGGCATGGACGTCGAGATCACCTACGCCACCGACCTGTTCGACGCCGCCTCGGTCGCGCTGCTGGCGCGCCGGTTCACCCAGGTGCTCGACGGCGTCGCCGCCGACGCGACCGTGGTGGTCGGCGACATCCAGCTGCTGTCCGCCGAGGAACAGCACCGCGCCCTGTACGAGTGGTCGAGCACCGCGGGCGACCGGGCGGGCGAGATCACCGAGACCCTGGCCGACCGGTTCGCCGCCGCCGCGCCCCCCCCCCCCCCCCCCCGGGGGGGGGGCGGCGGGGGGGGCGCGGGGGCGGGGGGGGGCCGCCCCCGGCGGGCGCCGGGGGGGCCTTCACCCCCGAGCCCCGGCCCCCCCGGTTCGCCGCCGCCGCGCACCGCGACCCCGCCGCCGTGGCGGTGCGCGGCTGGGCGGGCGCGGGCGCGGGGGACTCGCTCACCTACGGCGAGCTCGACGCCAGGTCCAACCGGCTGGCCCGCAGGCTGGTCGCCGCGGGCGTCGGCCCGGAGAGCCTGGTCGCGGTCGCCATGGCCCGCACCCCCGACCTGGTCGTCGCCCTGCTCGCGGTGCTCAAGGCGGGCGGCGGCTACCTGCCGATCGACCCGAACTATCCGGCCGACCGCATCGAGTACATGCTCGCCGACGCCCGCCCGGTGTGCGCCCTCATCGGCCCGGGCAGCCCGCAGCTGCGGGAATGGTTCGACGGCCCGGTGATCGACCTCGCCCGTGACGTCGACCCGCGTTACCACTCCTCGGCCCCGCTCACCGACGCCGAGCGCCGCGCCCCGCTGCGCGCCGCCCACCCCGCCTACGTCATCTACACCTCCGGCTCCACCGGCAGGCCCAAGGGCGTGGTGATCCCGCACCGCAACGTGCTGCGCCTGCTGGACAACAGCGCCGGGTTGTTCGGCTTCGGCCCGGCCGATGTGTGGACGATGTTCCACTCCTACGCCTTCGACTTCTCGGTGTGGGAGCTGTGGGGCGCGCTGCTGACCGGCGGCCGGGTGGTGCTGGTCGACTACTTCACCTCCCGCTCGCCCGAGCAGTTCCGCCGCCTGCTGATCGAGGAGCGGGTGACCGTCCTCGACCAGACCCCCTCGGCCTTCTACCAGCTCGCCGCCGCGGACGCCGCGGCCGAGCCCGCCGACTACGCCCTGCGTTATGTGATCTTCGGCGGCGAGGCGCTGGATCCGCAGCGCCTGACCGGCTGGCAGCGCCGCTATCCGCACGGCCCGCGCCTGGTGAACATGTACGGCATCACCGAGACCACCGTGCACGTCTCGCACCGCGTCGTCGAACCCGGCGCAGGCTCGGCCAGCGTCGTCGGCGGCGCCCTGCCCGGCCTGACCGTGCGCGTCCTCGACGCCCGCCTGCGCCCCGTCCCGGTCGGCGTCCCCGGCGAGATCTACGTCTCCGGCGGCCAGCTGGCGCGCGGCTACCTCGGTCGCCCCGACCTCACCGCGGCCAGGTTCGTCGCCGACCCCTACGGCGCGCCCGGCGCCCTGGCCTACCGCTCCGGCGATCTGGCCCGCTGGACCGCCGACGGCGATCTGGAATATCTGGGCCGCGCCGACCAGCAGGTCAACCTGCGCGGCTTCCGCATCGAACTCGGCGAGATCGAAGCGGTGCTGCTCGACCAGCCCGAAGTGGCCGAAGCCGCCGTCGTGGTGCGTGGCGACGGGGCCGAGGACCGCATCGTCGGCTATGTCGTCGCGGTTCAGGGGTCCGCTCGCGCCGAGCTGGACACGCTCGCCCTGCGCGAGCGGCTGACCCGCCTGCTGCCCGAGCACATGGTCCCCGCCGCGCTGGTGCGCCTCGACCGGATTCCGTTGACCGTCAACGGCAAACTCGACCGCGCCGCCCTGCCCGCCCCCGTGTTCACCGGCACCGTCTACCGCGAGCCCACCGGCCCGTTCGAGCCCGTGATCGCGGGCGTGTTCGCCGAGGTGCTCTCCCGCCCGGCCGACGAGCCGGTCGGCGCGGACGACGATTTCTTCGCCCTCGGCGGCAGCTCGCTGCTCGCCGCCAACGCCGCCGCCCCCAACGCCGC
>NZ_JARWRU010000798.1 GCF_029867845.1 Nocardia farcinica
GCGGTTCGCGCGGGCGCGGGGCTCCACCCCCACGCGCGGGGGGTCACGCGGGGCGTCGCGCTGCGCGGGGGCGGGGGGGGCGGGGCTCGCGGGGGCGGCGCCCACGTCTCCGACGAGGATTCGGTCGCCGCGGCGGTCGAGCGGGTGGCGCGGGAGCTCGGCGCGCCGGTCGCGCTGGTGAACAACGCGGGCATCACCCGCGACAACCTGCTGTTCAAGATGTCGACGGCGGACTGGGACGCGGTCATGAACGTGCACCTGCGCGGCTCGTTCCTCATGAGCCGCGCCGTCCAGAAGTTCATGTCCGAGGCGGGCTGGGGCCGGATCGTGAACCTGTCGAGCGTCTCGGCGCTCGGTAACCGGTGGCAGGCCTACTACTCCGCCGCCAAGGCGGGCCTTCAGGTCTTCACCTAGACCCTCGCGATCGAACTGGGCCGCTTCGGCGTCACCGTGAACGCCATCGCGCCCGGCTTCATCGAGACCGAGATGACCGCGGCCACCGCCGCCCGCATCGGTGTGGAATTCGAAGCCCTCAAGGCCGCCGCGGCCAAGGAGACCCCGGTGCGGCGCGTCGGTCAGCCCGAGGACATCGCCGCCGCGGTGTCCTACTTCTTCCGCGAGGAGGCGGGCTTCGTCTCCGGCCAGGTCCTCTACGTGGCGGGCGGTCCCCGCGCCTGAGCCTGCCCGTCACCACCGGTCGCGGCCCGTGGCCGGTGGTGACGATCACCCCGGCTCGCGGAGATCATTCAGCAATTCGTGGGCTACCATCCGTCTGCGCCCCGCGCCGGGGCCACGCCGTCCGACTCGACACCGTCCGACTCGACATCTCGAGCGCACGCCTCTTCGGGGCCACCACGGGGTGACCACCGGTGGCGCGTCGCGCGGGGAGCGTGCGGTCGACCGCGACCGGGCGCGGCGTGGCGGTGGCAAGGTTCGGCACAGACGTCTGTTGGGAGTGATCCGAGTTGTTGAAGAGTCTGCAGGGGTTCAAGGACTTCCTCATGCGGGGGAACGTCATCGACCTCGCGGTGGCGGTCGTCATCGGCACCGCCTTCACCGCCGTGGTGACCGCGGTGACCGAGGGGGTCATCACCCCGCTGCTCGCCGTCATCGGCGGTCCCGACGATCTCGGACTCGGCTTCCGCATCGTTCCCGGCAAGGACTCCACCTTCGTGCAGGTCGGGCCGATCATCAGCGCGGCACTGAACTTCGTGATCGTGGCCGCGGTGCTGTACTTCGTGCTGATCACCCCCATGCGCCACCTCACCAACCGGTTCGGCACCAAGAAGGCCGCCGAGCCCACCGAGGTCGAGTTGCTCATCGAGATCCGCGACCTGCTCGCCCAGCGCGACGAGGCGATCGAGGCCGAGCACGCCGCGAACCAGCGCGTGGAGCGCGAGCACGGCACCAGCAGCCCGGCCACCGGCGCGCCCGCCGACGGCCGCGAGGACGACAAGCGCGAGGACGACAAGGTCGCAGGCCGCTACTGAAACCTCCCGAACGGGGAGCCGGGGCGCGTCGTCCGGGCTCCCCGTTCGCGTTCCCGAACCCTTCCGTTCGAAAGAACCAGTCTTCGAATCCGGCTGAGCGGAAACCTTGCCGTGCTCACCGGTGGCTGATGTCATCGGAACGCTCGCGGCTGTGATCGCGCTTGCCCGCCGCCGGCACCTCGGTCGCCGGGCCGTCGCGGGCGCACCGCCCCACGACCACGGACAGGTATGAGATGAGCGAGTTGACCTTCCACTGGTTCCTGCCCACCAACGGTGGCGACGGCCGTCACATCGTGGGCGGCGGCCACGGCGCACAGGCGCCCGACGCGGGCCCCCGCCCCGCCTCGCGGCCCAAACATGGCCAAAAACCGCCA
>NZ_JARWRU010000799.1 GCF_029867845.1 Nocardia farcinica
GTCGACCCGGCCGACTCCACGCGCGCCCTGTTCGACCGGTTCGCCGACCACAACCGGCCCGGCCTCGCCCGCCTGTTGCGCGCCTGCCACCTCGATGTGGTCTACACCCGCGCCGACGGCGACCACCTGATCCGCGCCGACGGCGCCAGAGTGCTCGACCTGGTCGGCGGGTTCGGCGCCGCCCTGTTCGGCCACAACCACCCCACCCTGGTCCGTGTGGCGCGGGCGCACCTCGACGCGCACGTCCCGTTCGTGTCCCAGGGCAGCATCCGGCCCGCGGCGGCCGAGCTGTCGGCCACCCTGTCGCAGACGGTCGGCGCCGCCACCGGCCGTGAATACGTCGTCACCCTCGGATCGACCGGCGCCGACGCGGTGGAGGCCGCCATGCGCCACGCCGCCGTCGCCCACGCCCGCCGCCTGGCCGACCTGCGGGTGGAACTGGAGCGCACCCTGCGACGGCTGCGCCGCGACGGACTGCACGACGTGCTGCCCTGCGGCGCGGCCGATTCCGGCGAGACCAGGAGCGCCGGGCAGATCGTCGCGGAATCGCTGCGCGTGATCGAGAGCGTCGCCGCGCGCGGGCCGGTCTATGTGAGCCTGTCCAACGCCTTCCACGGCAAGTCCGCCGGCGCGTTCACCCTGACCGACCAGGCCGACACCCCGGACGACCTGGTGGTGCCCGGGCCGGAGCAGCTGCGGCTCACCGACTGGGACCCACAGGCCGTCGTCACGGCGTTCGCCGGGGAACTGCGCGCCGTCGGGCGGATCACCGTCGACGGCACCGGCAGGCCGCAGGCATCGACGGTGCACGTCTCCCCGGTGGCGGCGGTCTTCGCCGAACCGATCCAAGGCGAAGGCGGTGTGCGCGAAGTTCCCGCCGACACGCTGCGCGCCCTGCGGAGCCTGGCCGACCGGCATGCGGCGGCACTGGTCTTCGACGAGATCCAGTGTGGCATGGGCCGCACCGGGACCTTCCTGGCCTCCTCGGCCGCCGAGGTGGTCGCCGACTACTACCTGCTGTCCAAATCACTGGGCGGCGGCCTGGTGAAGATCTCGGCGCTGCTGGTCGACCGGGAGCACTCGGTCGCGGACTTCGGCCGGTACCACACCTCCACCTTCGCCGACGACGCGCTGTCCTGCGTGGTCGCACAGTCGGCGCTGAAACTGCTGCGCGAGAACCAGCTCCGCATCTGCGACACCGGGTCCAGGCTGCGCGCCCGCCTGGACGCGATCGCCGCCCGGCGGCCGGCGGCGGTGGCGGACGTGCGCGGGCGCGGGCTGCTCCAGGGCGTCGAACTCGTCGTTCCCACACCGAAATCGGCGCTGCTGCGCGAGCTCTGCGATCCCGACATGTTCGGCTACGTGGTGGCCGGGTACCTGCTGCACACCCACCACATCCGCGTGCTGCCCACGCTGTCGGCGCCGACCACCCTGCGCATCCAGCCCTCGGCGTTCCTGTCCGACGCCGACCTCGACCACATCGAGAAAGCCTTCGACGAGCTGGCGGAACTGCTGTCACGTGGCGATCTGGCCACACTGCTGGCGCACCTGACGGTGCCGCCGAGCACCGGAGCGGTACTGCCGGAGCGGGTGAAGCTGACGCGCCGCAGACCGAACCCGCCCACCAGGGCGTGGGACGCCCCGCGCCGGGTGGCCTTCCTCGCCAACCTGCCCGAGGCCGCCGACCTGCGCAACTTCGCGCCGGAACTCGGCAGCTGGTCCGACGAGCAGTTCGCGGCGCTGTTCGAACGGCTGCACGGGGTGGCCGAGCCGTTCGAGACGAGCAGGCAGCTGCTCACCTCGCCGACCGGCGCCACCGTCGAGGTCTGCGTCATCGCCGTCCCCGTCTCGGCCGAGCAGATCGTCGCGGGCCAGCGCGCCGGACACCGGGCGTGGCTGCGCGATCTCGTGCTGGTGGGGGTCGAGCGGGCCGTGCCCCGCGGGGCGGCGGGGCTAGGGCGCGGGGGCGATGACGCCCAAGGCAACCCCCCCGCCCCCGCCCGGGTGGGGGGCGCGGG
>NZ_JARWRU010000800.1 GCF_029867845.1 Nocardia farcinica
CGCGATCGGGAGATCGCGGCGGAACTGATCGTCGGCACCGTCGCCGACGGGGTGGCCGCCGACGTGGCGGCGCAGAGTCCCCGCGAACGGCTGGCGATCCGGGAGGCGACCGTGCAGAAGATCCGGCTCATCGCGCTCGGCATGGACAACTGGTGGCCGCCCGCCCAGCGCTGAACAGCCGCACCGTCGCCGCGGCTAGTGAGCCCGCTCGACCACCCGCTCGCCCGGCAGGGTCTCCGGTCCGCGCACCGGCAGCAACACCAGCAGACCCGCGCCGAGCACCACCAGCAGCCCGACGATGCCCGCCCGGTCCGCGCCGAACAGCCACACCGACAGCCCGAACAGCGTCGGGGCGAGGAACGAGGCGGCCCGGCCGGTGGTGGTGTACAGGCCGAACATCTGTCCCTCCCGCCCCGGCGGGGCGAGCCGGATCAGGAACGAGCGCGCCGAGGCCTGCGCCGGACCGACGAACACCGTCAGCAGCAGGCCGAACACCCAGAACATCGCGGGCCCGGACACCACGAGCAGCGCCAGCCCGCACACCAGCATGCTCACCAGCGACACCACGATGACCGCCTTTGGCCCCACCCGATCGTCGAAGCGGCCCGCCGCCACCGCGCCGAGCGCGGCCACCACGTTGGCGGCGATGCCGAACAGCAGCACGTCGGAGTCGGCGATGCCGTAGACCTGCACCGCCAGCACCGCGCCGAAGGTGAACACCCCAGCCAGGCCGTCCCGGAAGACCGCGCTGGCCAACAGGAACCACACCGTGCGCCGATCGGTGCGCCACAACTCGCGCAGATCGCGGAACAACACCCGGTAGGCGCCGAGGAAGCGGGCCTTGTCGGCGCCGGGATCGGCGGTGGTGCGCGGCATCTCGGGAATCGCGAACATCACCGGCAGCGCGAAGGCGGCGAACCAGACCGCCGAGACCACCACGACCAGGCGGATGTTCAACCCGTCGTCGGTCGGCACGTCAAGAAAACCGCGATTGTCGCCCTCGCCGGCGATGAACCCGAAGTAGCACAGCAGCAGGAGAAAGATGCCGCCGAAATAGCCCATGGCCCAGCCGAATCCCGACACCCGGCCGACATTGTCCGGTGTGGACACCTGGCGCAGCATGGCGCTGTAGGGCACGTTCGCCAGTTCGAAGGCCGCCGAGCCGATCGCCAGCAGCGCGAGCCCGAGCCACAGGTCGCGATGATCGTCGTGCACGAAGAACATCGCCAGCATGGTCACGATGACCACCAGGGTCAGCACGCCGAGCGCCCGTTTGCGGCGCGCGGCCGCGTCGAAATACTGCCCGCTGACCGGAGCGGTCACCGCGACCACCAGCCCGGCCAGGCCGAGCGACCAGCCGAGCCAGGTGCTGGCCGCGATGCCGCCGGGCAGGTCGTCGCCGACCTTGTCGGTCAGGTAGACGGTGAACACGAACGCGACGATGACCGCGTTGAACGAGGCCGATCCCCAGTCCCACAGCCCCCAGGCGAGGACCTTTCCCCGCTCGGCGGCCTGTCCGATCGACTCCCGCGCGTCCGTCATGCGCACAGGCTAACGGCCGGGCGGCGGCACGGCAGGATTTACCCGATATGCACCCCGTTGCATATCACCCACGGTAACGCCTACCCTGGCCGCATGGCCCTCGAGCACGCCCTGCTGGTCTCGCTGAGCGAGCGCTCCGGTTCCGGCTACGAACTGGCGCGCCGGTTCGACAAGTCCATCGGCTTCTTCTGGACCGCCACCCACCAGCAGATCTACCGGGTGCTCAAGCGCATGGTCGAGTCCGGCTGGGTGGACTGCGAGTCGGTCGCCCAGGCGGGCAGGCCCGACAAGAAGGTCTACTCGGTGACCGCGGCGGGCCGGGCGGAGCTGACCCGCTGGATCGCCGAGCCGATCGACATCGAGGTCCCGCGCAGCGACCTCGGCGTGAAGATCCGCGGCGCGAGCCTGGCGGGCGGGGGCGGCGTCGCGGCCGTTTGCGAGGAACTCGTCCGGCACCGCGACTTCTACGCGCACCGCATGGAGGTGCTGCGCGCCATCGAGAAACGCGACTTCCCCGCGCCGGACCGGCTCACCGGCTCGACCCTGCACCAGTATCTGGTGCTGCGCGGGGGTATCCGCACCTGCGCGGGCTACATCGACTGGTGCGAGGAGATGCTGGCCATTCTGTCCGAGGGAGACAGTCACCGATGAGTTCCTTTCCCCATCTGTTCGAGCCGCTCGACCTCGGCTTCACCACACTGCGCAATCGCGTCGTCATGGGTTCCATGCACACCGGCCTGGAGGACCGGGCCTGGAACATCGACAAGCTGGCCGCCTACTTCGCCGAACGCGCCGCAGGCGGAGCGGGACTGCTGATCACCGGCGGCTACTCCCCCGACCGGGTCGGCAGGCTGCTGCCCTTCGGCGCCAAGCTGACCACCACCACCGAGGCGCTGCGGCACCGCACCGTCACCCGCGCGGTGCACGAGCACGGCGCCAAGATCGCCCTGCAGATCCTGCACGCGGGTCGCTACTCCTATCAGCCCGGCAGCGCCTCGGCCTCGTCGATCAAGGCCCCCATCAATCCCTTCCGGCCGCGCACGCTCAGCGGGCGCGGCGTCGAAAAGACCATCGCGGCCTACGTCCGCTGCGCGCGACTGGCGAAGCTGGCCGGCTACGACGGCTGCGAGATCATGGGCGGCGAGGGCTATCTGATCAACCAGTTCCTCGCCCCGCGCACCAACCACCGCACCGACGAGTGGGGCGGCTCGGCGGAGAACCGGCGGCGCTTCGCGCGGGAGAGCGTGCGCCGCACGCGCGCCGCCGTCGGCGCGGACTTCATCATCCTGTTCCGGCTGTCGATGGCCGAACTGGTCGAGGACGGGCAGACCTTCGAGGAGATCCTCACCCTGGCCGAGGAACTCGAGCGCGCAGGCGTGACCATCCTCAACACCGACATCGGCTGGCACGAGGCGCGCGTGCCGACCATCGTCACCTCGGTGCCGCGCGCGGCCTTCGTCGAATTCACCGCGCGCGTCGCGCGCCGGGTGTCGATCCCGGTGTGCGCGTCCAACCGCATCAACATGCCCGAGGTCGCCGAGGAGATCCTCACCCGCGGCGACGCCCGGTTGATCTCGATGGCCCGCCCGCTGCTGGCCGACCCGCAGTGGGCGAACAAGGCCGCGCAGGGCCGGGTGGACGAGATCAACACCTGCATCGCCTGCAACCAGGCCTGCCTCGACCACGCCTTCGCCAACAAGCGGGTGTCGTGCCTGCTCAACCCGCGCGCGGGCCACGAGACCGAATTGGTGCTCGCCCCCACCCGCCGCCGCAAGCGCATCGCCGTCGCCGGCGCGGGCCCGGCCGGGCTGTCGGCGGCGATCAATCTCGCCGAACGCGGTCACGCCGTCGACCTCTACGAGGCACGCGACCACATCGGCGGCCAGTTCGACATCGCCCGCCGCATCCCCGGCAAGGAGGAGTTCGACGAATCGCTGCGCTATTTCACCCGCATGCTCGAGGTGACCGGGGTCGACCTGCGGCTGAACACCCCGGCCACCGTGGCGAACCTGCTCGCCGGCGGCTACGACGAGGTGGTGGTGGCCACCGGGGTGCGCCCCCGGGTGCCGGACATCCCCGGCATCGACCACCCCAAGGTGCTGACCTACGCCGAGCTGGTGCGCGAGGAGAAGCCGGTGGGCAGGCGGGTGGCGATCATCGGCGCGGGCGGCATCGGCTTCGACGTGGGTGAATACCTGACCGTCGAGGGCCATCCCACGCTGAAACTCGACGAATGGAAGCAGGAGTGGGGTGTGGAATCCGGGGACGAGCTGGTGCGCGGTCAGCTGCGCGCCCCCGAGCCTGCGCCGCCCGCACGCGAGGTGGTGCTGCTCCAGCGCAAGACAACGCCCTTCGGCAAGGGGCTCGGCAGGACCACCGGCTGGGTGCACCGAGCCGCGCTGAAGGCCAAGGGCGTGGAGCAGGTCGGCGGGGTCAACTACGAGCGCATCGACGACGACGGCCTGCACATCAGCTTCGGCGAGCGGCGCGAACGTCCCCGGCTGATCCGCTGCGACAGCGTGGTGATCTGTGCGGGCCAGGAGTCGGTGCGTGAGCTGGCCGAGCCGCTGCGCGCGGCCGGGATGCGGGTGCACCTGATCGGCGGGGCGGAACTGGCCGCCGAACTGGACGCCAAGCGGGCCATCGACCAGGGCACCCGGCTGGCCGCCCGCCTCTAGCCGGCGGCGGCCCGGCTCCGGCGGAACCGCCGGGACCGACGCGCCTGTCGGGACGCGACGAACGGGACGAACGTTAGGCTCGCTGACGTGAGCCTGCCTTCTCCCACCACCGACAATCGCGCCGTCGTCACCGGCGCCTCCTCCGGCATCGGCACCGCCCTGGCCGCCGACCTGGCCGGACGCGGTTACTCGCTGATCCTGGTCGCCCGCCGCGGCGAACTGCTCGACGAGCTCGCCCAGCGACTCACCCTCGCGCACGGCATCACCGCCGAGGTGCGCGCGGTCGACCTGGCCGACCGCGCCCAGCGCGCCCCGCTGGTCGAGGAACTGGCCGCCCGCGACATCGCGATCCTGTGCAACAACGCCGGCATCGCCACCTTCGGCGCCGTCGCCGAACTCGATCCCGAGTACGAGCGCGCCCAGCTGGAACTCAATGCCGTTGCGGTGCACGACCTGACACTGGCCGTGCTGCCCGGCATGCTGGCCCGCCGTGCGGGCGGCATCCTGATCAGCGGCTCGGCCGCCGGCAACATGCCCATTCCCAACAACACCACCTACGCCGCCAGCAAAGCCTTCGCGAACACCTTCGCCGAATCGCTGCGCGGCGAACTCAAGGGCAGCGGCGTGCACGTGACCCTGCTCGCCCCCGGCCCGGTGCGCACCGAGACGCCCGATCCCGCAGAGGCTTCCATCGTCGATCGCATGGTCCCCGACTTCATGTGGGTCTCCTCCGAGTACACCGCCAAGGTCTCCATCGACGGCCTGGCGCGCAACAAGATGCGCGTCGTGCCGGGGCTGATCAGCAAGGGCATGAGCGTGGCGGGCCAGTACAGCCCGCGCGCGCTCAGCGCCCCGGTGGCAGGCGCCTTCTACCGCAAACTCGGCGGCTGACACCGGCTCCCGGCGAGCGATAGCCGATCTCTCCGTTGGTGGTACAGGTTACACACCGGGCGGGCGATCCCCTAACCGGGTCGGGGGTTGGGGTGTCCAAAACCGGTGGTGCCGGGGGCGATTCCCGGTCAGCGGCCTGTTTTGTCCCCGATTTGGTCATAGCGATCTGCTGTGGTTAGAGTTCTCCTCGGTCCAAGCAAGTAAGCAACGATGAAGGAGATACACACCATGGTGCTCGATCTCGTCTCGAACCTGCTCGCTGCTGTGCTCGCTCTGATCGGCCTCTGATCCTCGGAGACCGTCGACGCGCCCCCCCCCCCCCCCGGGGGGGAAACCCCCCGGCGCGGGGGGGGCGGGCGCATAGGAAACACAGTGACACCCACCATACACGGG
>NZ_JARWRU010000801.1 GCF_029867845.1 Nocardia farcinica
AATGCCTCGTGACCGAAATCGCCGCCGCCACCGGACAACATCCGGCGGCGGCGGTGCTGTGTCACCCGGCCCGGTGGCCCGCCCACGCCGTCGAAGCGCAGCGCACCGCCCTGTCGCGCGCGGCATTCTCGCGACGGGGGCGGCGAGAACCCGTGCTGATGCCGGAACCGCTGGCGGCGGCCCGCTGGCTGGCGGAGACGCACGGCCCGCAGGCGGGCGAGGCGCTCGTGGTTCTCGATCTGGGTGCGAGCGGGGCGAGCGCGACGGTGGTCCGCACCGGATCACCGTCCGGTCTCGTCGCGACGGTCCGCTCGGAGGAACCGGCTGGCGCGGAGTTCGATCTGCTCACCATGCGCTATGTCCTGGCAAACGCGCTCGGCGACACCGAGTTCGATCCGTTCGATCCGGCGACCGAACGCGGCCTGGCTATATTGCGCGAGAATTGCCGGGCAGCCAAAGAAATTCTTTCAAAAAATACCGCGACGACGGTTTGTGTTCCGCTCGACGGCGCGAGCGCGCGAGTCCGCCTGGTGCGCGACGAGCTGGAGGAGCTCATCCGCGGCCCACTGCTGACCTGCCTCGATCTCGTGCGGGACGCGCTGCACCGCGCCGGACTCGACATCGGCGCCGTCGATCGGGTGCTGCTCACCGGCGGCGGCGCGGCGATCCCGTTGGTCACCGAGCTGGTGTCGGGTGAGTTCGGCCTGCCGGTGATCGTCGCCCCTGAGCCCCCCCACCCCGCGGCGGCCGGCGCCGCGCTCGCCGCCGCCGACCTGCTCACCCGGACGGTCCCCGGGGTTCTCGCGCAGACCGACAACACCGGGGGCGAAACCACCGGGACGGACACCATCGAGATCGGGACCACCGCCGGTGAGACCGACGCGGCGGGTATCGCCGGAACCGATTCCACACGGACCGATTCCACACGGACCGATGCCGGCGGGACCGAACCGACCGTCACGACAGCGACCCACCGGCGGACTTCCGAGCCCGCCACGCCCCGGCTCCCCCGGCCCTCCCGCCATCGCGGCCAGGGCCATCGCCGCCGCGCGGGGGTCCTCGCCGCGGCCGTAGCCGCCATCGCCGTGCTGACCACCGGCACGGTCGCCGTCGGCGGGCTCCCCGGTGACACCGCGCCCCCGGCCGGGCACGGCGGTTCCGGCGCGGCCGCTGCGGCCACCGGCGAGACGTCCGACGCGGCGATCCCGGCGGACCGGGAGGCCGGCGGCGACCCGGGCGTTGCGACGAACGCGGATCCGGCGGCGGCACAACCCGACACGAGCGCACCGTCCGGCGGCACCGACCGCCCGGCCGGACAGCCCGCCACCGGCCGACCCCCGGCCGGGGAACCAACGAACGAGCAGCCCGCGCCCGGACAGGAGACCATCGACC
>NZ_JARWRU010000802.1 GCF_029867845.1 Nocardia farcinica
CCGCGCGGGGGGGGGGGGCCCCCCCCCCCCCGGGGGGGGCGCCCCGGGGGGCTCACCGCGGGGCCCTACCGGCGGGCTCGGGGCGGGGGGGCCGCGGGGCCCGCGTCGGGTGCGCCGCCCGCCGACTCGTTCCCGGCAGGCCCGCCGACCTCGCGCGGGCGGCAGTCCGATCCGTCGCCGTTCGGGCCGCCGACCGATCCGCCGCAGGCCGATCCGTCCGTCTCCGGCCTCCCGCAGGCCGCCCCGCTCGCGGGCACACCCCTGTCGCCGGGCACAGTGCCGGGGACGCCGCTGCCCACCGATACGACGGCGGGTGGTGCCGGGTCCCCGGACTCCGCGGCGGCGCCGCGTCTGCCCGCGCCCCCGAGACTGTCCGCTCCGCCCGCCGCCCCACCGCCACCGGAAGCGGAGTGGGAGATCCCCGACCCGGCGGGCATCGGGCGGCCCGCGCCGCAGACCGGCGCCCCGCGGCGCGCGGCGGGACCGCGCCGCGCACCCGAGCCGCGGCACACTCCCGAGCCGATGACCGGTCCGCAGTCGGCGCTGCTGCCGGAGCTGCCGTCGTTCGAGCAGCTGTGGGAATCGGCGGGTTCCGGCACGACCGACACGTCGACCGGGCCCGCCTGGCCGAGCGCACCCGCCGAGCCCGCCTCGGATCAGGGCTGGACGAGCACGTCGGACCTGCCCGTGGAAGCACCGAGCTGGGCGAGCACGTCCCCGGACCCGCTGTCCGGGCAGGCCGTGCCGAACATGGCGCCGGTGCCGTCGGCGGTGCCGCCGATCTCGTCCGATCCGCTCGCGCCGACCGCGGACTCGGAGCCTGCCTCCACGACGCCCCCCGTGGAGACGCATTCCGAGACCGATGCCACGGCGTCGTGGGTGCCACTGCCCGCGCCGGCCGCGACGCGCGCGGGAGTCACCGGGCGCCCCGAGGAGTCCGGCGCCGCATACCGCAACGCGCTCTACGACCTGGGCACCGGCATGTACGACCGGGGCGAGCAGGAGCAGGCCTGCGGGCTGTGGGCGCAGGCCGCCGAGGCCGGGCACGCCGGGGCCGCGCACGATCTGGGCGTGCTGCTGTTCCGGCGTGGCGAGACCGCCGCCGCCGAGGCCTGGTGGCGGGTCGCGGCCGGGTACGGCGAGTCCCGTTCGATGTCGCTGCTGGCCGAGGTGCTCGACCGGCGCGGGGAGACCGTCGAGGCCGCGCGCTGGCGGGCAGCAGCCGCACCGGACGGGTCGCTGCACTCCTGACCACTGCCGCGATCGCCACCGTGACCGCGGCCCCGCCACGTCCGGTTCCTTCGTGTGGGCCGGGAGCGGCGGGGCCGCGCCGAGCGCCGGAAATTCGGTGGCTCGAGTCGGTGGGCCGGAGATATGGTACGTCCATGGGGTCTTCATCGACGGGCGCGCACGCGGCGCGCGCCCCGTTCTTCATCCGGTTGCGCGCGACTGCCCGGCCCGTGCCGGCGCCTCGCACCGCCCCGGTGAGCCCGCGCTGACCGGTCCCCGACCGGGCGCCGCGCGGCGCTGACCTTCCGAGCCGACCGCTGTCCCGCGCGGGACATCGACCGTCGTGGCGGCTCGTCGTGCCCCGGCATGGGTCCGGGCGAATCACTTGCCCTGATTCGACCTGCTCCGACGAGGAGACCCATGTCCCGCCACCGAATCACGTCGCATCCCGTGCTGTCCCGAGCCCAGGCGCGGCGACACTATTCGCAGAACTTCCTCGCCGACCCCGCCGCCGCCCCCGCCGTCGTGCGCCCCCACCGCGGCCGCCCCCGCGCGCGCGGAGTGGGGGAGGGGGCGGGGGGCGGGCAGCAGCCGCACCGGACGGGTCGCTGCACTCCTGACCACTGCCGCGATCGCCACCGTGACC
>NZ_JARWRU010000803.1 GCF_029867845.1 Nocardia farcinica
GGCCGACACCCGGGCGCTGGACGGGGTGAGGGTGGTGTTCGTGGGGGCCGGGCTGCTGCTCTCGGCCGCCGACGCGGGGGCGCTGGCGGTGCCGCCGCACGACCGGGCGGGCAACCGGCGACTGAGCGCCCAGGCCGCGGCCCGCGCCGTCGATCTGGCGCGGCGCTGCGACGGCGCGGTCACCCCCGCCCTGCTCGCCGCCGCCCACCCGCTGCCGATCACCGACCGCGAACGGGAGATCACCGCGCTCGTGGCGCGGGGGCTGTCCAATCGCCAGATCGCCGAACGACTGTGTGTCTCGGTGCGCACCGTCGAAGGCCACATCTACCGCGCCTGCATCAAGCTCGACGTGGACGACCGCGAGCAGCTCGCCCACCTGATCTGGGGCGGGGGCGCGCACTGAGCGCGTTTTTCGAGTAGTGCGCTACCCGCGATCGCGGGGGGTTCTCGCTCCGACACTGGTCTCCCAGCCTCCGAGCGGGCGGCGACCGTCACCCGACCGTCGACTCCGAAACGCCCTCGGCCCGTTCGGGAATCGAAGGAGTGAGATCCCATGGACAACAGCGACACCAAACTCGCCGGCCACACCCCGGTATCGAGCGCGAGCACCATCGTCGAGACCGCCGAGCAGCCGGGTAACACCGGCGCGGACCCCGGAATCGCCACGGCCGCGGGCGATGTCGAGAACGTGGCCGGCTACGTGCTGGCGCCCGCGGTGACCGGGACCGAAGCGGCCGAGACCGACGACCTGGCCGGGCTGCCGGATATCGCGTGGGCCTCCTACGGCGCGCCCTCGGTGCCCACCGAGGAACGGATCTTCGGCACCGACGATCGCGTCCAGGTCACCGCCACCGCGAACTATCCGTGGCGGGCCAACGCCTCGCTGCTCATCACCGCCGCCGACAACTCCCGGTGGATCGGCACCGGATGGTTCCTCGGCCCGCACACCCTCGGCACCGCGGGACACGTCGTCTTCATCAAGAACAGCGGCGTCCCCGGCCGCGACGGGTGGGTGCGGTCGATCCAGGTGATCCCCGGCCGCAACGGCAGCAACCAGCCGTTCGGATCGATCGTGGTCTCCGGTAACGCGTTCCGCTCGGTCACCGGCTGGACGGTGAACGGGGACCAGAACTTCGACTACGGGGCGATCGTGCTGCCGAACGACACCCTCGGCAACCGGACGGGCTGGTTCGGGTTCGGCGCGTACAACGACGCCACCCTGCTGGCCGCGACGGCCGACATCTCCGGCTATCCGGGCGACAAGCCAGCGGGCACCCAGTGGTTCCACGCCTCGCGGGTGGCCTCGGTGAACGAGCGGAAGGTCTTCTACCAGGCCGACACCATGGGCGGGCAGAGCGGCAGCGCGGTGTACCGGATCGTCGACGGTCAGCGGATGGCTTTCGGCATCCACGCCTACGGCGGCGCCACGGCCAATTCCGCCACCCGCATCAACACCTCGGTGTTCGGCAACCTGCTCGCCTGGCGGGCATGACCGTGCCACTCATCCGGGGCGAGGTCGACTCACCGGACGGACCGGTCGCGGGCGCGGCGGTCTATCTTGAGT
>NZ_JARWRU010000804.1 GCF_029867845.1 Nocardia farcinica
GCTCTGCTCGGCGCGGTGCACGACGCGCTGCTCGCGCGCTTCGACGAGGCGGTCGGCCGGGAACGCGGCCTGCCCGCCGCCGCACCGATCGCGGCCGCGGCGGGCGGCGCGGTCACCGGCTGCCGGGCCTGGTTGCAGGAACTGGCGATCAACGGATGGCGCGGGGTCGACCACGATCTGGTGGCGGCCGCCGACCGGATCATCGAAACGCTCTGGTCCGCACCGCGGTCGCGCAGGTCGGCGGTGCTGCTCGACGGGTTCGCCGCCGAACTGCGCGCCGCCGCGCCGATCGCCACCATGGACCGGATTCCCGCCCGGCGCTGGGCCGATCTGTGGACGCGGGCCCTGCTGCTGACCTGGCGCGGCGAGGACACCGCCGAACCGGAGACGGTCACCGGCCGGCTGCTGGTCGTCGGCGTCGACGTGCACGAGCACGGCACGGCGGTGCAGGCCCAGGCGCACGGGGTGCTCGAGGTGAACGCCGGGCCCGCCCGCCTGGTGCGGGTCAGCATCGGCGCGGCCAAGGTCGACTCCATCGTCGGTCCCGCGGTGTGGCGGGTGCTCGGCGAGCATCCGCGCCTGCTGCGCGCGCTGGCCGAGCGCCGGGCGATCACCGTCACCGACATGCCGCTCACCGCCACCGGCGATCTGTTGTGGATCGACGAGCGGGCGGAGCTCGCCGAGGAAGCCGATCCGTTCACCACCGCCCGCGTCGCACTGCCCGAGGCAGTCGCCGCCGCGCTCGCGCCGTTGGACCGCCATCCGGTCCACCTCGGCGAGCCGGTCCTGGTGGAGAACTACCGCTTCGAAGACGGGGCGCTGGTCGTCGACGGCCACCGCCTGCCGGTCGAGCTGGACCGGTTGCCGCGCTGTGGCCCGCTCACCCCCGAACTCGTCGCCGTGTCCACCGCCTGCATCGGCCTGGTGCGCTGGGACTCCGACGGCTGGCGGGTGCGCCCGCTCGGCCTCGAGTACCCGGTCAAGAAGACCGCGGCCTACGCGCACACCGGCGACTGGGCCCTCGGCCCGACCGATCCGAAGGCCGCCAAGGCACTGGCCAAGTCGGGCGACTCGGTGGCGGTGCTGCGCGAACGGGCGGGAGGGTTGCTGCGCAAATGACCACCGCCGCACACGACTCCACCATCTCGACCGCCGCAGCGCCCGACGCGCTGGAGACCCGGCGGCAGATCCTCTACTGGCGTCTGCTCGCCTGCATCTTCGATCCCGAGCCCCAGCCCGCCCTCGAGGCGGGCAGCGTCGCCGTCGTCGACGATCTCGGTCTGCCCGCCGCCCTGCTGGACCCCGGCGTCTCGATCGACACCGTGATCCAGCGGTTTCCCGAGCTGCGAGGCGAATTCGACCGGCTCGCCGAGGGATTCGCCGGGCACGACGGCGGGCCGGAAACCCGCTCGCGGGAGACCGAACTGCGCCGCGCCGCCCTGATCTCCAAGCTGCTGCTCAATGTCTTCGCGACCGGAACGGGCTCGGTGAGCGCGGCCCGGCTGGCGAACTGGCAGGCCGACGCGGGCCACCTGCGCGCCCTGTTCGGCGGCGCGGGCGACGGGGCGGGCGCGACCGAGCTGCGGGCCACGCTCGGCAGCGTCGAAGGCGATCTGGTCTCCCGGATGCGCCTGCGGGAGGTGCTGGCCGACCCGGTGCTCGCGGCCCGGCTCACCCCGAGCATGTCGCTGATCGAGCAGTTGCTGCGCGACAAGGCGAACCTCTCCGGCGTCGCCCTCGCCAACGCCAAGCGGCTGATCCGCCGCTATGTCGACGAGGTGGCCGAGGTGCTGCGCACCCAGGTGCGGCAGACCTCCGCCGGCACGCTGGACCGCTCCGCGCCGCCCAAGCGCGTCCTGCGCAATCTCGACCTCGACCGGACGATCTGGAAGAACCTGACCAACTACAACCCCGAGGACCAGCGCCTCTACGTGGACCGGCTGTACTACCGCCACACCGCGAAACGCACCGTCCCCGCGCGCATGATCGTGGTGGTCGACCAGTCCGGCTCGATGGTCGATTCCATGGTCAACTGCACCATTCTCGCGTCGATCTTCGCCGGACTGCCGAAGGTCGACGTGCATCTGATCGCCTACGACACCCGCGCCCTCGATCTGACGCCCTGGGTGCACGACCCCTTCGAGGTGCTGCTGCGCACCCAGCTGGGCGGCGGCACCGACGGCACTACCGCGATGGCGATGGCCGAGCCCAAGATCAGCGATCCCGCCGACACCGTGGTGGTGTGGATCTCCGACTTCTACGAGTTCCACGGCGACCGGCTCTTCGAGCGTATGCAGGCGGTGTGCCGCGGCGGGACGAAGTTCATCCCCGTCGGCTCGGTGAACAGCTCCGGGCACCAGAGCGTGAATCCCTGGTTCCGGGAACGGTTCAAGGCCATGGGCGCCCCGGTGATCTCCGGCCGCATCCAGAAACTCGTCAACGAACTCGCGAACTTCCTCGACTAGGAGACCTCTGCCCATGACCGACACCGTGGCGACCGACAGCACCGTGGCCGACACCGCGCTGCGCGCCCCCGCCGAGATCAAGTACGCCGAAGAACTGGACTACCTGGAGTCCATCGACGACAACCCCAAGCCGTTCTCCTGGCGGTTGAGCCCGAAGATGGTGCGGCTGTTCATCCTCGGTTCCGAGCGAGCCGACCGGCTGGACCGCACCATCGCTCAGAAGTGGTTCGGCGACCGCGGTTTCGTCGAACGCAGCATCGTCACCCTGGCCTCCGACCGCGGCCTGCTGCTGATCGGCGATCCCGGCACCGGCAAGAGCTGGCTGGCCGAACTGCTCGCCGCCGCCATCAGCCGCAACTCCACGCTGGTGGTGCAGGGCACGGCGGGCACCACCGAGGACCACATCAAGTACTCGTGGAACATCTCGATGGTCATCGCCAAGGGCCAGTCCCGCGAATCGATGATCCCCTCGCCGATCATGACCGCCATGGAGCAGGGCGTGATCGGCCGCTTCGAGGAGCTGACCCGCTCCACCAGCGACGTGCAGGACGCGCTGATCTCCATCCTGTCGGAGAAGTACATCTCCATTCCCGAACTCGACAGCGGCGACTCCGGCGGCGACAACGTGGTGTTCGCCAAGCCGGGATTCTCGATCATCGCCACCGCCAACAGCCGCGACCGCGGCGTCAACGACCTGTCCTCGGCGCTGAAGCGGCGCTTCAACTTCGTGCGCATCCCGGTGGTGACCAACAAGCGCAGCGAGGCCGAGATCGTGCGCTTCCGCACCGCGGAACTGCTGCGCCGCCACCGCATCGAGCTGGAGCTGCCGCCGACGCTGCTGGACATCCTGCTCGACAGCTTCGCCGACCTGCGCGCGGCGGCGGCCGCGGCGGGCAGCGACGAGGAGAAGCTGGAGTCGGCGCTGTCGACCGCCGAGCAGATCGGCGTGCTCGAGGACGCCATCCTGCACAGCCAGTTCTTCGGCGACGCCACCCTGCGGCCGGAGATCCTGGCCGGCTCGCTGGTCGGGTCACTGGCCCGGCGCGCACCGGAGGATCTGGCGATCCTCAACAAGTTCTGGCACGGGGTGGTCGAGCCGCGCAGCAAGAAGCACGGCGGCGAGTGGACGCCTTTCCTCGAGGGCGGCCGCGAGGCGATCGCGAGGCTTTCGTGAGCGCCGCCGCGACGCCCGCTGTCGCTTCCCACGCGCCGGCCCTCGACGGCGGATTCGCCGCGCTGCGCGAGCAACTCGGCGCGGCGGCCGAGCGATTCGCCGGACCGGACGCGTTCGCGGAGATCCTCACCGGCATGGTCGACGACGTCGACCGGGCGCTGCGCGAAGAACTGGAGATCTTCCCGGTCTGCCACCATTCCCCCGCCTCCGGCCTGGCCATGGTGCGACGCCTGCGGGACAAGCAGCCGAAGGTGATCTACCTGGAGCTGTGCGAGGACATGCGTCCGATGCTCGAGGAGCTGCGCAACTGCACACTGCCGGTGGCGGTGCAGGCCTGGGCGGGCGAGGTCGAGGGCTTCCCCGCCGCCTGGGCGCCGTTGTCGGTGGTCGCGCCGATCACCGCGGCTTCCGCCGAGTACCAGGCCATCTCCTACGCGCTCACCACACCGGGGGTGGAGCTGGTGCTGGTCGATCGCTCCACCGACCATGTCTTCCAGTGGGCGCCGAAGCGGCAGGAGGGGCCGCGGGCGGCGCGGCAGTCCACCGACGAGGAACTCGACTCGCTCGAGCCTGCCGCCGAGGAAGCCGGACTGCACGGTGACGCCGTCGGCATCGAGATCGGCGACCTGCGACCGGGTTTCGCCGAGCTGGAGCAGCACCTGCTGCACCACGGCAAGGTGCGGCACTGGTCGGAGTGGTGGGATCAGTACGTCGAGCAGCCGCTGTCGGACGCCGACTACGACACCTACCGCCAGGTCATGGTGCTGATCGGCAGCCTGTTCCGCCGCCTGCGCCGCACCGGCGACCTCGACCGCGACGAGGACCGCGAGCGGTACATGTGGACCCGCATGCGCGAGCACCTGCGCGAGAGCGGCGCCGATCCCGCCGCCTGCCTCTACGTCTGCGGCGCCTTCCACGCCGCGAGCCGGGTCGAGCAGTTCGGCCTGGCCTCGCGGGCGCCGTTCGAGATCACCGCGCGCACCGCGACGAGATGGCAGTACGGCCTGATCCCGTCCAGCCATTCGTCGATCGAAGCGCAGTTCGGGCTCGCCGCGGGCTCGGTGTCCATCGCGGCGGCCACCTGGGCCAAGGGGTTGAAGCGCGGCAGGCTGCGACCGTTCTCCCTGACCGCCGGCTCGTCCGGCTCGGGCGGCAAGCCGCCGAAGCGACGCACGTCCGTCGCGAAGCCGGCGCCCGCGCCGAGTCCCGAACCGGCGGTGGCCGACCAGCTCTCGGGTTTCCTGTCCACGCCGCCCCGGCGGGACACCGTCGACGAGGAGGAACTCCTCGGCTGGTCGGTCGGCATCGTCCGGCTCGCCCGCCGCAACGGCTACGTGGCGGGCACCGCCGACGCGATCGCCGTCTACGAGACCTCGATCCTGTTGGCGGGCATCCGCGATCGCGCCCGCCCCACGCCCTACGACTTCCAGGACGCGGCGATCACCTGCATCGAGAAGGATCGGGTGCCGGGCCGCCGTGACGTGCGGCGGTTGTGCGAGATCCTGCTCGGCGGCGATCTCGTCGGACGGGTCGGCTATGCCGCGCTGCCGCCGCTGGCGCAGAACGTCTACGATCGCCTGCGCCCGCTGGGCGTCGACCCGAACAGCACCAGGGTGCAGCGCATCCTGCTCGACCTCGACACCGCCCCCGACCTGCGGCCGGGCTCGGATCTGTTGTGGATGCTGCGCGGACTGCTGCCCGACCACGCGGTGCGCCCGATCATGGGCTCCCGCGGCCTCGGCGAGCGCTCTCGGCAGGAGAGCTGGGACGTCGCGATCGGCAAGTATCAGCGGGATCTGGTGGAGCTCGGCTACGAGGGCATCACCATCGAACAGGTGCTGGAGCACCGCCTGCGCGTGCGGGTCAACGGCGGCGAGGCCACCGCGGCCCGCGCGCTCGCCGCGGTCGAGGACGCCCTGGTGTATCTCGACTCGCCCCGGCTGGCCGACGAACTGGGGGGTCGCGCGGTCGAGCTGCTCACCGCCGAGCGCACCGTCGACGACGCCCCCGAGGTGCTGCGTCGCGTCCGGGGCCTGATCGACTACTACCGCTGCACCGACGACGGCCTGCCCGCCTGGTGCGCCCGGTTCGTCACCGCGGGCTACGCGCACTACTGCACCCTGCTGCCGACCGCTTGCACCGACGACACCACCGAGGTTCGCCCGGTGGCCGCCATGCTCGGCTTCCTGTTCGGCATGGAGAACCTGGCCATATCGCTCGGCTGCGATCGCCACCAATTGGAGCTGGCCGTCGAGCAGTCCCACCCCGAGGCCCCGGCCAAGGTGGCGCTGCTGTGGGCGACCCGCATGCAACTGGGCATGCTCACCCTGGCCGACCTGCGCATCCGCTGCGACGCCATGCTCGCCAATCCCCTGGTGATCCCGGCCTTCCCGCAATACCTCAGCGGTTTCGTGCAGGCCATGGACCCGGTGCCCGCCATCAAGTCCTTCGTCGTCGAACTGCTGTCGAAGGCCTTCGGCCGCCTCCCCGACGCGATCCTGTTGCCCTGGCTACCCACCCTGGTCACCACGCTGCGCAGCCAGGCGGGTGAACTCGTCCCCGCGCTCACCCGCGAAGCGGGCCGCACCTTCCCCGCCGACAGAGCGGGCATCGACTCGTTCGTCCCGCCGTGGTCGCGCCCGCCGGAGCAAGCCGGCGGCGCCACGTCCGCCGCCCCGCCGACCGGCCCCGCCGCCGGGCTGCTCCGCGCGCACCCACAGACCTGCGACGCCTACGCGGGACTGTTGGGATACCAGGGCGAGTGGCGGGCACCGCGCGTCGCCCCGCCCGCCGCGACGACCGCGCTGATGACAGCGCATCCGCAGACGGCCACAGCGCTCGCCGAACTCCTCCGCGCCGGCGGGTGAAGCCACCGGCCTGCGCGGTGCGGTCGGCCACCGGCACCGAACCACAGCGGATGACGTGCCGGTGCCCTCAGGTGAGTCCAAGGTAGGCGGCCATCTGCTCGATCGTGTGCTGGAAGAGGGGTTCGGCGGGATCGGCGCCGTTGGTGAACTGGCCGAACAGTTCGAAGCTGATCAGGCCGAACAGCTGGGACCACACGACGAACAGGCGGGCCAGGTCGTCCGGGGTGAGGTCGAGCTCCTCGGCGGACAGGACGCGACGCATCTGGGCTTCGAGGTCGGGGCTGAGCGGGCGGGGAATGGCGGGGCGCAGGGGCTTACCCGCGCGCGTGATCTCGCCCAGGAGCCGGACGACGCGGGTGCCGGGGTCGACGGTTTCGGCGGGGGCGCGGTAGCCGGGGACCGGGGAGCCGTACAGCAGGGCGTATTCGTGCGGGTGCGCGGTCGCCCAGGCGCGGACGGCTGCGCAGACCAGGAGAAAGCGGTCCTTCGCGGGGGCGTCGGGGCGGTCGGCGCTCTCGGCGGCGTCGCCGAGCGCGGTGTAGGCGTCGACGATCAGGGCGGTGAGCAGGTCGTCGCGGCTGGGGAAATAGCGGTAGATGGCCGAGGAGGCCATGCCGAGTTCGCGGGCGACCGCACGCAGGGACAGTTGCGCCGAACCGACCTCGGCGAGCCGGCGTCTCGCCTCCTGTTTGATCTCGTGGGTCAGCTCGTCCCTGGCGCGTTGGCGGGCGGTGCGGATCGCGGTCATGACCCCAGTGTGCCAGATCGATACACCAAAACAAGAGCACTGCTCTTGCTTTTCTCGTCCGCTTCGCGTTCACTGTTCCTCATCAAGAGCAGTGCTCACAAAGGAGATCATGAGATGCGATACGTCGAGGCCGGTCGGACGGAGAACGTCTTCCACGCGCTGGTGCGCTGGGTCACCGAAAGGGGACTGAGCCTCTACGGCGCGCAACTGGTGGCGGTGCGGGGGCGCACGAGCGGCGAATGGCGCACCAACCCGGTCAACCCCCTCACGCTGGACGGTCAGCGCTACCTGGTCGCCCCGCGCGGGCAGACGCAGTGGGTGCGTAACCTGCGCGCCGCCGACGGGCACGGCGAGCTGCGGCTCGGCAGGAAGGTCACGCCGTTCACGGCGGTGGAGGTGGACGACGCGGACAAGCCCGCGGTCCTGCGCGCCTACCTGGCGAGGTGGAAGTTCCAGGTGGCCGCCCTCTTCGAGGGGCTCGACGAGAATTCCTCCGACGAGGAGTTGCTGCGGGTGGCGGCGGACTACCCCGTCTTCCGCCTGGTCTGAGCTCCGGCTCACCCGGGCACGACCTCGGCCCGCATACATCCGCCACCGGCATGGTTCGGGGCGCCGCACGCCCCACCGCCCCCCCCCCGGGTATCACCCCCCCCCCCCCCGGGCGAGAAGTGCCCCGCCCGCGCCCGGTGGCGCGGTTCGCCCCCCCCGGCGGG
>NZ_JARWRU010000805.1 GCF_029867845.1 Nocardia farcinica
CCGCTGGTGGGACGCCGATGCCGACGACTACCACCGCACGCACGCGGAGTTCCTCGGCGTGGACTCACCCGGTGGTGAGTTCGTGTGGTGCCCGGAGGGGCTGCACGAGGGCGACGTGCATCTGCTCGGCGAGGATCTGGCGGGCAAGCGCGTCCTGGAGATCGGCTGCGGGTCCGCGCCCTGCGCGCGCTGGCTGACCGGTCAGGGCGCCTACGCGGTCGGGTTGGACCTGTCGATGGGGATGCTGCGGCGCGGGCTGGCGGCGATGACGGCGGGCGGGCGGCGGGCGCCGCTGGTGCAGGCGGGCGCCGAGGCGCTGCCCTTCGCCGACGAGTCCTTCGACGCGGCCTGCTCGGCCTTCGGCGCGGTGCCCTTCGTGGCCGACTCGGCGGCGGTGATGCGGGAGGTCGCGCGCGTGCTGCGGCCGGGCGGGCGCTGGGTGTTCTCGGTGAACCACCCGATGCGCTGGATCTTTCCCGACGATCCCGGCCCCGGCGGGCTGCGCGCGACCATGCCCTACTTCGACCGCACCCCCTATGTCGAGGTCGACGCCGACGGCGAGCCGACCTATGTGGAGCACCACCGCACGCTCGGCGACCGGGTGCGCGAGATCGTCGGCGCCGGCCTGGTGCTGGACGACCTGGTGGAACCGGACTGGCCGGAGTGGCTCGAGCGCGAGTGGGGCCAGTGGAGCCCGCGGCGCGGGCAGAGCAACCCCGGCCCCGCGAACTACGCCCCCCCCACGCCCCCCGGCCGGCGGCGCCCCCGGCCGGCCACCGGCCGGGTCCGTCCCCCTCGGTTCCGCACGCGCCCCCGCGCACGCACTCGTGCCGTCACTCCTGGTCGGACGCGCCTTCCCCGGACTTCGCCTTCGGTTTGCGCCCGGCCTGCTCCAACGCCAGCCGCAGGGCGTACTCGATCTGCGCGTTGACGCTGCGCAGGTCGTCGGCGGCCCACCGAGCGATCGCCTCGTGGACGGCCGGGTCGAGCCGCAGCAGCAGCTTCTTCCGCTCGGGCACGGCGGCGGTCAGTTGTAGAGCGTTCCGGCGTTGACCACCGGCTGGGTCGCGCGATCACCGCACAGCACCACCAGCAGGTTGGAGACCATGGCCGCCCGGCGCTCCTCGTCGAGTTCGACCACCCCCTGCTCGGTGAGCCGATCCAGCGCCATGCCGACCATCCCGACGGCTCCTTCCACGATGTGCGCCCGTGCGGCGACCACCTGCGCCGCCTGCTGACGTACCAGCATGGCCTGAGCGATCTCCGGCGCGTACGCCAGGTGGGTGATGCGTGCCTCGACAACCTCGATGCCCGCCATCTCGGTGCGCTCGCGCAGCTCGACGGTCAGTTCCTCGGCGATCTCGGCGCCGTCGCGCAGGCTGGTGCGCCCGGCGTCGTGGGCGTCGTAGGGGTGGGTGGTGGCCAGGTGCCGGACCGCCGCCTCGGACTGGGTCTCCACGTACTCCTCGTAGTCGTCGACCGCGAAGGCCGCCTTGAAGCTGTCGACAACCTTGTAGACCACGACCGCGCCGATCTCGACCGGGTTGCCGTCGGCGTCGTTGACCTTCAGCTTCTGGGTCTCGAAGTTGCGCACCCGCAGCGAGATGGACTTGCGATCGGTCAGCGGGACGACCGAGTAGAAGCCGGGCTCGCTCACCGAGCCGATGTAGCGGCCGAAGAACTGCACCACCTTGGCCTCGTTCGGATTCACCACGGTCAGGCCGCTCGCCAGCAGCAGCAGGACGGCGATGCCGACGCAGGCCGCGATGGCGGCGACCAGCGCTGGCACGTTCTCCCCACCCGCCGCGGCCACGAACCCGAGCGCGGCGGCGCCGCCGAAGACGAGCAGCAGCACCAGCAGCGCGATCAGGACCAGAAAACCGTTGACCCGCGCCGCGGAGCGGAACTCCATGACAACCTCCCGGAATATCGAAGTGATATCACCACGATAGCACGGGGTGCGCGGGCTCACACCGCCCCCGAACGCGGACGAGCCCCGGAGGACTTCCGGGGCTCGTGCCGTGCTGCCGATTCGGATCGGCTGGATCGGATCGGCTAGAGAAGACGAGACAGGAACGCCTTGGTGCGCTCGTGCTCGGGCTCGGCCAGCACCTTGCGGGGCGGACCCGACTCCACCACCACCCCGCCGTCCATGAAGACCAGCTGGTCGGCGACCTCCCTGGCGAAGCCCATCTCGTGGGTCACCACCACCATGGTCATGCCGCTGTCGGCGAGCTCGCGCATGACGGTGAGCACCTCGCCGACCAGTTCCGGGTCCAGCGCCGAGGTCGGCTCGTCGAAGAGCATCAGCTTGGGGTCCATCGCCAGCGCGCGGGCGATGGCGACGCGCTGCTGCTGACCGCCGGACAGCTGCGCCGGGTAGGCGTCGGCCTTGTCGGCCATCCCGACCCGCGCCAACAGCTCACGACCCCGCTCGAGCGCTCTGGCCTTGGGCACCTTCTTCACCTGGGTCGGCGCCTCGATGATGTTCTCCAGCGCGGTGCGATGCGGGAACAGGTTGAAGTGCTGGAACACCATGCCGATGTCGCGGCGCTGCCTGGCCGCCTCGCGCGGGTGCAGTTCGTAGAGCTTGTCGCCCTTCTGCCGGTAGCCCACCAGCTGCCCGTCGACGTAGAGCCTGCCCGCGTTGACCTGCTCTAGGTGGTTGATGCAGCGCAGGAAGGTGGACTTGCCGGAACCGGATGGGCCGATCAGGCACAGCACCTCCCCGCGCGCGACCTCGAGCGAGACGCCCTTGAGCACCTGCAGCGCGCCGAAACTCTTGCACACCCGTTCGGCGCGGATCATCGGGACCGGCGCGTCGGCCGTTGCTGTCATTTCGCGATATCCGGTTTCTGTGCGTCGGCCAGTGCCCGCAGTTGCTTGGCGGTCAGCTGCCGTGACACACCCCGCGAGTAGTGCCGTTCCAGGTAGTACTGCCCGACCATGAGCACGCTGGTGATGGCCAGGTACCAGGTGGCGGTCACCAGCAGCAACGGGATGGGCTGGAAGTTGACGCCGTAGATGTCGCGGGCGCGGCCGTACAGGTCGGTGCTCAGCGGGATGGCGGTGACCAGCGAGGTGGTCTTGAGCATGCCGATCAGCTCGTTGCCGGTGGGCGGGATGATGACGCGCATGGCCTGCGGCAGCACGGTGCGCCGCATGGTCTGCGCCCAGGACATGCCCAGCGCCACCGAGGCCTCGCGCTGGCCCTCGCCCACCGAGTTGATGCCGGCGCGCACGATCTCGGCCATGTAGGCCGCCTCGTTGAGCCCGAGGCCGATCACCGCGAAGGCGAACGCGGCCTGCAGGCTCTGGACGTCGAACTCCACGAAGCTCGGCCCGAACGGCACCCCGAGCACGATCTGCTTGTACAGCGAGGGGAACAGTCCCCAGAACACCAGCTGCACGAACACCGGGGTGCCGCGGAAGACCCACAGGTAGACCCAGGCCGTGGCGCGCAGCACCGGGTTGGGCGACAACCGCATCACCGCGAGCACCGTGCCGAGCACGATGGCGATGAGCATGGCCAGCACGGTCAGCTCCAGGGTGACCGCCGCGCCCGCCAGAATGCGGGTGTCGAACAGGTACTTGGCGTAGGTGTCCCACTTGTAGGCCGGATTGGTGGCCGCGCCGTAGACGAACAGCCCGAGCAGCACCAGGATGATCGTCGCGGCGATCCAGCGCCCCGGCCTGCGCAGCGGGACCGCCTGGATCGGCTCCGGCCCGAGCTCCCGCGCGGCGTCGTCGGTGGCGGCCATGGGTCAGCCCACGGCCCCGTTGATCACCGATTCGGTGATGGCGCCGTCCTGCACGCCCCAGTTCTCGGTGATCTCCACGTACTGCCCGTTGGCGATCAGGTGGTTGACGGCGGCCTGCAACGCGGCCGCCAGCGGCGAACCCTTCTGCACCGCGTAGCCGTAGGGCGCGGAGTCGAACACCGGGCCCGCCAGCTCGATCGCGCCCTCGCTCTGCTTGACCGCGTAGGCGGTCACCGGGGAATCCGCCGACATGGCGTCGACCTGGCCCTGCACCAGCGCGTTGGTGGCCGCGCTCTGCTCGTCGAAGGCCTTGATGTCGATGGGCGCCTTGCCCTCGGCGACGCACTTGTCGCTCTTGGCGGGCACCTCGTCGGTGTGCTCGACCGTGGTGGCCTGCACCGCGACCCGCAGGCCGCAGGCGTTGTCGGGGTCGACGGGCTTGCCGGTCTGCTGGGCCCACTGGATGCCCGCGTTGAAGTAGGTGGCGAAGTCGACCTGCTCCTCGCGCTCCTTGGAGTCGGTGATCGAGGACATACCCACGTCGTAGGTGCCCGCCTGGATCGCCGGGATGATCTTCTCGAAGGCCGACTCGACGTACTCGGCCTCCACGCCGAGCACCGCGGTGACGGCGTTCATCAGGTCCACGTCGAAGCCGACGATCTCGCCCGAGGCGTCCTTGTACTCGTTCGGCTGGTACGGGATGTTCACGCCGATGACCAGTTTGCCCGCCTGCCTGATGTCCTCCGGCAACGTCGCGGCGATCTCCGGCACCTCGGACACCTCGACCTTGGCCACCTCGTCACCGGTTCCCTCGGTGTTGGTGGTGCACCCCGCGAGCACGAGAGCGCCGCCGAACACCGCACACATCGCCTTCACACCCGGCCTGCCGAACACGGAACGAACAGACACAGCACCCTCCACAGTCTCCGTAGGTGAAACCGCTCGTTCACCACACGGTCGCAATGTAAGCGAGACTCGACGTTCGCGCTGGACAGTAATGCAAGCGAAACAGAACGCCCGGGATCTCGCCGCGCCCGTGGCGGGTGGTCACGGGCGCATGCCGCGCAGATAGACCTCCACGAGCCACTGTTCGTGGTCGTCGAGTTCCGGGATGCGCGCCGCGGGCAGCGGGCGCGTGATGGTCGCCAGGCCGAGCTGGAAGCGGGTGGCCGAGACGTCGGCACGAACCAGGCCCGCCCGCCGCGCCGTGTCGAGCACGCGCTCGACGGCCGCGACCACCTCGGCGCGGAAGGCGGCGAAGTCCGAGGAGTTCGGTCCGTCGACGGCGTGCGCGGCGAGTTCGGGCATGAGCGCGCCCGGCCGCAGCGCGGCCATGTCCCGGACGAAGGCGGCCCAGCCGGTCCCGGCGTCGGCGGCCATCTCGGTGGCGGCGCGTTCGGCGACGGCGACGATGGAGTCGCGGAAGTCGGCGGCGACACCGAGCAGCAGGTCGTCACGGGTGGGGAAATGGCGGTACATGGTGGCGATGCCGACCCCCGCCTCCTCGGCGATGAGATTCACCGACACCTTGGCGCCGCCTGCGGCGATGAGCCGTCGCGCCGCCGAGATCAGCGCGGCCCTGTTCGTTCTGGCATCGACCCGCACGAGGCACCCCGTTCCGTCACAGCGACTGGACAACCCTACCAACCGGAGTAATATACTCCGATTATAAGCGGAGCGATTTACTCCCCTTAGGAAAGGTCACCGTGCTGCCCACCCCGAATCCCGACAAACCGCCCGCCGGCCCCAGGGCGCTGCTCGCGGTCGTCCTCGGCCTCACCGCCGCGGTCTGCCTGATGCTGCTGGCCTTCGCCGCCCCCGCGCTGAACTCCGGCCCGCACGACCTGCCCCTGGCGGTCTCCGGTCCCGAGGCCGCGGTCCAGCAGTTGCGCGACACGCTGACCGAACGCGATCCCGGCGCGTTCGCGCTCACCACCTATACCGACCCCGAGGCGGTCGCGGAGGCCATCGAGGCCCGCGCGGCCATCGGCGGCATCTCCTTCACCGACGCGGGCACGATCGTGCAGACCGCCTCGGCCGCGGGCTCGCCCTACGCCGGCCTGCTGAAGACCGTGGGCGCGGGACTCGAGGCCGACGGCCTGCCGGTCACCTACATCGACGTGGTGCCGCTGCCCGCCGGCGATCCGGCGGGCTCGGGCATCTCCGCGCTGGCGCTGCCACTGGCCTTCGGCGGCATGGCCTCGGCGGCCGTGCTGGTCACCCTGTTCAACCGCAACCGGGCGCTGCGGGTCACCGGCGCGATGGTCTTCTCCGCGCTGGCCGGTATCGCCGCCACCGCGGTGCTGCACGGGATGGGCGCGCTCGGCGGCATGTTCTGGCCGACCGCCGCCGGCGTCGGTCTCGGCATCGCCGCGATCTCGCTGACCGTGCTCGGCCTGGAGTCCCTGCTCGGTTTCGCCGGGCTCGGTATCGGCGGCCTGGCCATGGTGTTCATCGCCAATCCGTTGTCCGGGGTCGCCACCGGCCCGGACTGGCTGCCGCGACCCCGGGGCGCGATCGGCCAGTCACTGCCCATCGGCGCGGCGGGCACGGTCATCCGCTCGGCCGCGTTCTTCGATTGCGCGGGGTCGGGGCGGTCGGTCCTGGTGCTGCTCGGCTGGATCGCGCTCGGCCTGATTCTCGTCGCGCTGTCCGCCCGTCGCGCCGCCCGCACGGGGAACGCCGACACCACCACTGCGCACTCCCCCGCCCAGCAGTCCCCCGCTCATGCGCCCGGCGGCGGCGAGTCCGGGCGGTCGGCCGCCGTCGAGGCCGCGCCCGCGGACGACCGCGAGGAGCCCGCGCCCCAGCCCGCCTGAGCGCGTGACCAGTGTCTTCCCACCGGATCTCACGAATAAGTGAATGGCGATTCTCGCCCTGGGCTAGGCTCGGACCGACGGTTCCGGGGGCTGGGAACCGAGGTCGAGTGAAGTGGAGATCGCAGTGGGTAAAAGGGTGTCACCACGGGAGTTGGTGCGGACCGCGGCAGACGGGGTCACCGCGCTGAGAGTGCTCAGCAAGCGCGGCATGATCAACCCGCTCCAGCCCGCCGAGACCCTGCGCACCATGCGCGACTCGGAGATCTACGGCCCGTTCACGACCGTGTTGCGCCACGCCGTGCGGGTCCACGGCGAGAAGCCCGCCGTCGTCGACGAGCGGGGCACCTTGACCTTCGCCGAGCTGGACCGGCTCTCCGACGCCCTGGCGCGCGGCCTGGCCGCCGCGGGGCTCGGGGCCGACACCGTGCTCGCCTCCCTGTGCCGCGACCACCGCGGCATGATCCTGACCATGCTGGCGGCGGGCAAGCTCGGGTCGCGGCTGGTGCTGATGAACACCGGCTTCGCCAAGCCGCAGCTGGCCGACGTGGCGGTCCGCGAACAGGTGCGCGCCATCCTCTACGACGACGAGTTCACCGACGTGGTCTCCGC
>NZ_JARWRU010000806.1 GCF_029867845.1 Nocardia farcinica
CGGGCAGGTCGACGCCCGGCGTGAGCCCGACCTGCCCGCCGAACAGGTCGGCGACCCGGTCGAAGGTGACCACCACGAACCCGCTCTCGGCGATCGCGGTGGCGTAGCGCCGGTAGGCCTCCTGGCTCACGTTCACCCCGGAGGCGAACACCACCACCGGGTAGGGCGCGCCCACCGGATCGGCGGCGAAGACGCCGGTCAGCCGCTCGGCGTCGTCCCCGCGCACCTCGGCGGGGTAGTAGATCTTCAGATGCGCGGTGTCGAAGGGGCTCTCGCCGTGGGTGCGCGCCGACCACCACAGCGAGCGCACGACGCTCACGACAACCCCGGCCGGTCCAGCACCCGGTCCCCGCCCCACAACCCGCGGACCAGCCGCGCGGTCAGGTCGGCGCCGAACAGGCGCTCGCCCATGACGTTCGCCGGGTCGCGCTCGGCGATGTTGCGCCGGATCGCCAGATCGCGTGCCGCCAGCGCCGCGCGCTCCTCGGCGGGCACCGGCTCGGCCTCGTCCACCCAGCTCAGCCATTGGTCGACGCGTCCGCGCAGCACCTCGGCGACGGTGTCGAGATTGGGCCGGGTCGGTGGGAAGGAGTAGCAGTAGGCGGTGGGCGAGAGGCTGGACCGGATGAAGCCGGTGCGGCTGGTGAACCACACGAAATCCGGGTGCTCGGCCTTGAAGTCGAGCCAGGCGGCGTCGTTCGGCGCGTAGTAGGCGTCGAAGTAGTCGCCGTCGGCGACCAGGTCGCCGCGCGGGACGGCGTCGACGTAGAACCAGCCCTCCGGCCACAGCAGCATGGCGATGCCCAGGTGCGGCACCCGCACCTGCGGGCCGAGCCACAGCGTCAGGTGCAGGTTCACGAACCCCGACCGGGGGTCGCCGATCCAGGAGTGCACCAGCCAGTCCACCTCGGGACCGGAGTACGCGGCGAGGCTGCCGGAGGCGCCCGCCGGATCGCCGTAGCTCTCCAGCGGTTCGGTCGACGGATCGCGGGTCAGCGCGAAGCGCCGCGCCAGCCGATCCTTCAGATCGGTGAGCAGCGCGCGCCATTCGGTGAAGGTCTCGGTGACATCGGCGCGCGGCGCCTCGTCGACCATCTGCTCGACATGTCGGAGCGTTTCGCTCACCCTCTCACTCCGTTCCTGTAGTAGTGGCGGCGAGCGGACGGCGCGGGCGCCCGCCGACGAGATCGGTGCCCTTGGAGACCTGCCGGTTCACCGCCTGGGCGGGCCGGACGACGCCGCGCAGCCAGCGCTGCCCGGCGGTGGCCGCACCGACCTCGGGATGACTGATGACGCCGGTGAACGGGCCCTGCCAGCTCGTCCACAGCGTGAAATCGGGACTGAGCGCGAAACATCCGGCCCGGAACGCGCCGTCGGCGTCGAAGCCTGCGCTGACCACGTTGAGCCGGTTCTCCGCCGCGCGCTCCGGCAGGCCGAGCCGGTACTCCCAGGGTTCCGAGGGCGAGTGCGGCACGGCCACCACGTCGGCGTCGGCGACCACGGCCAGCCGGAACGATTCCGGCAGCAGCGCGTCGTCGCCGACCACGACGGCCAGCCGGCCCCACGGCAGGTCGAACAGGCGCAGTCCGTCGCCGAGTTCGGTGAGCCACGGGTGCCGTGCGGTCGCGTGCAGCTGTGGTTGCCGGCCTGCCACGCCATCGGCGGACACCAGCAGCCGTGGTGCGCGGGTCCGTCGCGCCGGGAGAACACCGCGTAGGCGTCGGTGCCCGCCAGCGCCGCGGACACCGCGTCGACGGTGATGGGCGCGAGTTCGGGCAGCACGATCAGACCGGCGCCGGACCGCGCGGCCTCCGCGATCAGCGCGGGCTCCGGCCGCCCCCCCGCCCCCCGCCGCGGCGAGGCGCCGGGCGGTGGGGTGCGTGCGCCGCAATAGCCGAGCGGGCCGGAGATGTCGGGCCTGCGCATGGCC
>NZ_JARWRU010000807.1 GCF_029867845.1 Nocardia farcinica
CTCACGGCCCCCCCCGACCACCCCCGTGCGGTCGCCTACCACGACCCCGGTGTAGCCTACAACCGTGGGGCCGACCACGACCGAGGAGCCGACGCGCACCCGGCGTCCGACGGCCACGCGCACCTTCTTCCCGACGCTCGACCTACCATTCACCGAAGATTCCGATTCCGGTGCCGCAGGTCCGACGGCCACTGCGCCCAGCGAGCCCACCACACCTCAGCAAGGACAACAATGACGACCCCGAAGAATCTCTCGTCACGCTACGAACTGGGCGAGATCATCGGATTCGGCGGGATGTCGGAGGTCCACCGGGCCAGGGATCTGCGGCTGAGCCGCGACGTGGCGATCAAGGTGCTGCGCGCGGATCTGGCCCGCGACCCCACGTTCTATCTGCGCTTCAAGCGGGAGGCGCAGAACGCGGCCGCCCTCAACCATCCGGCCATCGTCGCGGTCTACGACACCGGCGAGGCCGAGATCGACGGCGGCCCGCTGCCCTACATCGTCATGGAGTACGTCGAGGGCGACACCCTGCGCGACATCGTGCGCGGCAAGGGCCCGCTGGCGCCCCGGCGGGCCATGGAGGTCGTCGCCGATGTCTGCGCCGCGCTGGACTTCAGCCACAAGCACGGCATCGTGCACCGGGACATGAAGCCGGCCAACATCATGATCAACCGCTCCGGCGCGGTGAAGGTCATGGACTTCGGCATCGCCCGCGCGATCGCCGACGCGGCCAACCCGATGACCCAGACCGCCGCGGTCATCGGCACCGCTCAGTACCTCTCGCCGGAGCAGGCGCGCGGCGAGACCGTGG
Organism: Nocardia farcinica; assembly: GCF_029867845.1. GTDB lineage: Bacteria > Actinomycetota > Actinomycetes > Mycobacteriales > Mycobacteriaceae > Nocardia > Nocardia farcinica_A. The sequence goes on from NZ_JARWRU010000807.1 coordinate 812, forward strand.
ACGCCCGCTCGGACGTGTACTCGGTCGGCTGCGTGCTCTTCGAGATCCTCACCGGGGAGCCCCCGTTCAGCGGCGACTCCCCCGTGGCGGTGGCCTATCAGCACGTCAAGGAGGATCCGAGGCTGCCCTCGCACGTCCACCCCGGCGTGCCGCGCGAGCTGGACTCGGTGGTGCTCAAGGCGATGGCCAAGAACCCGGCCAACCGCTACCAGACCGCCGCGGAGATGCGCGCCGACCTGATCCGGGTGCTCGGCGGGCAGAAGCCTGCCGCGCCGATGGTGATGACCGACGAGGACCGCACCACTTTCCTCGACGAGGACGAGCCCGCCCCGCGCGGCTACCGCATGCACGGGCGTGAGGACGACGACGCCCCGGTCACCACCGAACACGAGATCGCCGACCCCGGTGGCGGCCGCAGGACCGCCTACCTGGCGTTCGGCGCCGCGGCGGCGCTCGCCGTGGCGTTCGCGCTGTTCTGGGTGCTGCTCGGCCCTGGAAGCAAGCCCGACCAGGTGGCCGTGCCCGACCTGTCGAACAAGACCGCCCAGCAGGCGCAGGACACCCTGCAACGGCTCGGTTTCGCGGTGGCGATCCAGCAGAAACCCGACAGCAAGGTCGCCGCGGGCAATGTCATCGCCACCCAGCCGCTCGGTGGTTCCCGGATCGACGAGGGCAGCACGGTGACCGTGCAGGTGTCCTCTGGTCCCGCCCAGGTGCAGGTGCCCAGGCTCGACGGCCTGACCGTGCAGCAGGCCGAGCAGGAGCTCAACGCCGTCGGCCTGCGGATGGATCCGAACGTGGTGCGCAAGGAGTCCAGCGCGCAGGACATCGACTCGGTGGTCGGCACCGAGCCCGCCGCGGGTGCGCGGGTCGACGTCGACCAGGCGATCGTGGTGTGGATCGGCAAGGGGCCGGAGAAGGTCAGGGTGCCCAGCGTGGTCGGCCAGGACATCAGTGTGGCCGAGCCGAACCTGGTGGACAGCGCCGGTTTCAAGATCACCATCGAGGAGGTCGACTCGGCGCGCCCCAAGGGCGAGGTGGTCGGCACCAACCCGGCGGGCGGCACCAGCGCCGATCGCGGTTCGACGGTGACCGTGCAGGTCTCCACCGGCGACAACATCACCATGCCGAGCCTGGTCGGCCTGACCCCCGCGCAGGCGCTGGACCGCCTGCGCCAGGCGGGCTGGACCGGCACCGCCGCCCAGATCGACCAGTCCACCCAGGGCACCTTCGACACCGGCAGCGTCGGGCGCATCGTCGGCCAGCAGCCGCAGGCTGGTTCCTCGGTGTCCAAGACCGGCACCATCTCGATCACCACCGGGGTCCTCGGCCCGCCGTGACCGGCGGCGCGGTGCGCCTCGACAGCACAGCCGGCCGCCCCCCCCGGAAGCCAAAAAGAGAGGCGGGGAGGCGGGGGGGGGGCGGGGGGGCGGGGGGAGAAGAAAGAGGAGACAGACCCCCC
>NZ_JARWRU010000808.1 GCF_029867845.1 Nocardia farcinica
GGCGCCGCGACCGGGTTCGCGCAGCGCCAGCAGCTCACTGCCCTGGGCGTGGGCGTGAGGTTCGGCGGCGGAGCGGATGTCACGGGCCACGGCGGCGCGGGCGGCGCGCTGGTCGCGCGCGACGACGTCCTCCCGCAGGAACCGGTACAGCTCGCCGTACCCGGATTCCAGCCCGAGCCCGCTGTCCCGGGTGCGCATGGCGTGGGCGCGCAGCAGTGCCGAGACCGGCACGATTGGCAGTTCCAGCCCCGCTCGCGCGAGGTGGGCGGCGTCCGCGTCGCGCACCCGACGCCAATGCGGGTACAGGTCGATCTTGGTGAGCACCAGCGCCACCGCCGGGCACAGCGCCCGCACCTGGCGCAGGAACACCAGTTCCGGTTCGGTCAGCTCGGTGGAGGCGTCCGAAGCCACGAGCACCGCGTCGGCCGTGGGGGCCAGGGCAAGCACCGTCGCCGCGCCTGCCCGGCCGCCGACGCCCGGGGTGTCGATCAGCACCACACCGTCGTCGAGCAGCGGATTGGGCAACCGGATCTCCCGGCGCACCACCCGCCTGCCACCGGCCGGGTGCCCGTCCTCGGTCCGGTCCAGTGGCACCCGGACCCGGTGCTCGGTGCCGTCCTGGCCCGAGCAGACCAGTTCGGCGTCCGGCACGGGCCCCGAGGCCAGCACCGTCGGCACCGTCGTGGTCGTCTCGTCGCCGACCGGGCACACCTCGACGTCCAGCAGCGCGTTGACGAACCGGCTCTTGCCCTGACCCCGCAGCCCCGCGACCACGATCCGCCGCCGCGGGTCCCGCACTCGTTCGCCCGCCGCCGTCAACCGCGCCACCAGATCGGCGCGCCCCGCCGCCCGCGCCACCGCGATCGTCTCGGTGAGCACCGGCAGCAGCGGTACGGCGGGAGGCTCGGCGGTAGTCACCATCGCTCGGGCAGACCTTTCCTCATATACAGGGGGTTCACGGATATACAGGGGGTTCACGGGCCCCTCCTGGTGCGGGCCCTCGTATGGAGCGCGAATCCTCGGCCGCCCCGGCCCGGTCGCCTTTCCGATCCGCGCTCGCCCGGGGCGTCCCGCCTCAGTGGGCGAGGCCGTCCTCCGCCGGGTCGGTCACACCCGCGTCCGCCACGCCCGCGGAACCGAACAACCCCGCGTCCACCGATCCGCCGAGCACGCCCGAGCCCGCGAACGAGCCGCCGAGACCCGAGCCGAAGGCACTCGAC
>NZ_JARWRU010000809.1 GCF_029867845.1 Nocardia farcinica
CCCCCCCCCCGAGCACCCCGGGTGGTCCCCCGGGCCGCGCCCCACCGGGGGCCCCCCCGGGGGGCGCCCGGGCGTTTGGGGGGTTGGGCCGGGGCCGCGCCGGTGCCGTCGAACCAGCGGGCGTGTTCGATGACGGTGTCGTACATGATGATCCGATCCTCAGGGGGCGGTGAACAGCTCGGCCAGGCCCGCTCGGACGACCTTGCCGGTGGCATTGCGCGGCAGCGGCTCGGCGGTGACCAGCCAGCGGTCGGGGACCTTGTAGTAGGCCAGTCGCTCGGCGGTGAAGGCGCGCAGTTCCCCGGGGGTGACGTCGCGATCGGTCACCACGACCGCGGCGACCCGCTGCCCGAGGTCTTCGTCGGGCAGCCCGAGCACCGCGCACTCCACCACGGCGGGATGCTCGTCGAGACAGTGCTCGACCTCGGTGGGGTAGACGTTCTCGCCGCCGCGCAGGACGAGATCCGAGCGCCTGCCCGACAGACGGAGCAGGCCGTGGGCGTCGACTGCGCCCAGGTCGCCGGTGCGCAACCAGCGATCCGGGGTGATCGCGGCGGCGGTGGCGTCCGGGTCCTCCCAGTAACCGAGCATGACGTAGGGGCTGCGTACCCAGATCTCGCCCTCGGCGCTCGCGGCCACCTGCCGTCCCGACCCGTCGCGGATCTGTAGCTCCACGCCGATGATCGGCCTGCCCACGGTGTCGGGGTGGGCGGCCAGTTCGGCCGGGGTGGCCAGTGTCGCCGCCGTCGCGCACTCGGTCATGCCGTAGCTGGTCGACAGCGCCGTGCGCGCCACCGGGACCCGCTCGCGCAGCTGCCGGTGCAGGGTGGCGGGTGAGGGCGCGGAGTTCAGCGACAGCGAGACCAGCGAGGACAGGTCGTGGCGTTCCGGTTCGGCGGCCAGCAGCCGGTGCGCCATGGTCGGCATGGCGCCCCAGTTGGTGATGCGTTCGCGTTCGATCAGGCTCGCCACCCGCTCGCCGTCGAACGCCCCGCGATAGAAGACCGCGGTGTCGCCGGTGGCCAGCCGGGGCAGCACCAGATTGTGCAGGCTGGCGATGTGGAACAGCGGTGAGGTGAGCAGGAAGCGGCGGCCCTTCGGCGCGCCGTCGTCGACGCGGCCCGCGAACGCCGCGGCCATGGCGTCGTTGAAGCGGTGATGGTCGATCACCGCGATCAGGTTGCGGTGCGAGTGCGTCACGCCCTTGGGACGACCGCTGGTGCCGCTGGTGTAGAGGACGACGGCCGGGTCGTCCTCGTCCACCGGGGTGTCGGGCAGGTCGGCGCCCGCGAAATCCGCGATCAGCGCGGGCACGTCGTGCTCGACGCGCAGCAGCGGCACATTCGTTCCCGGCGCTGCCTCCGTTCCCGGCTCTGCCTCCGTTCCCGACCCGGCGAGGCGTTCGGCGCGGCGGCCGTCGGCGATCACCACAGACGGCCGGGTGTGGCCGAGGGCGTAGGCGATCTCACGCGGCGTCCACCAGGCGTTGTAGCCGACCGCGATCGCGCCGAGGCACTGGCAGGCCCAGAACGCCTGCACCCAGGCGGGCGAGTTCGCGGCCAGGATCGCCACCCGGTCACCGGGGCCGATGCCGTGGCGTTCCCGCAGCGCGACCGCCAGCGCCGCCACCTCGGCGAGGTGCGCGCGGTAGGAGATCCGGCGCTCGTCGTCCACCAGGTACTCGCGGTCACCGAGACGCGCGGACTCGGCCAGCACCGCCCGCAGCGAGCGATGGCGATGGGTGAACACCGGCATGGTGACGCCGAGGACGTCCTCGGGAGCGCGGGCGAACGGCTCGCCCTTCGCCGTGAGCCGGGCGACCAGTTCGGCGCGCGCCCGCTGCCGATCGGTCACCGTCTGCTGATCGTGGTCTGTCTCGCGACCGGTCATGGCACCAGCACCGCCCGTCCTCGCACCAGGCCCCGCGCCAGCCGGTCGAGGGCCTCGCGGCCGTCGACCAGTTCGTAGGGCTCCACGTCCACGCGCAGTTTGCCCGAGCGGGCCAGCGCGATGGCTTCCACCAGATCCGAGCGGGTGCCCGCGTAGGTCTTGCGCACCGAGGCGCCCCAGGGCAGGCCGGTGGCGCCCGTCGGCCGCGCGAGGACCTCGGTGCTCCCGCCGCCGAAGCCGACGATCCGGCAGGCTCCGTTCGGCGCCACCGACTCCATCGCCAGCCGGGTCGTGCGCTCGTCGCCGACGAAGTCGAAGACCGCCTCGGCGCCGCGTCCCTCGGTTCGGTCGAGGATCTGCCCGGCGGTGTCCGCGCCGGACAGCAGGCACTCGTCCGCCCCGTTGGCCTTGGCCAGGGCGAGCTTGTCCTCGGCGAGGTCCACCGCGATCACCCGTGCGGCGGTGGTGGCGGTCAGGATCTGCACGGCCACGTGGCCGAGCCCGCCGACCCCGACGACCACCGCCGTCGACCCCGGCACCAGCCGGTCCGCGACGCCCGCGACGGCGTGGTAGCCGGCGAGCGCCGCATCGGCCAGCGGCGCGGCCTGCAGGAAGTCCAGTTCGCCGATCGGCACGAAGGCCCGCGCGGGCACGCACACGTACTCGGCCATGCCGCCGTCGCGGTCGACGCCGGGGGAGGGCGGCGACGCGGCGCGGCCCGCGGCCAGGCAGATGTTCTCGTTGCCGCGCAGGCATTCCCGGCACACCCCGCACGACCAGCACGGATAGACGACGCCGCGGGCCCCGGCCAACGGGGTCGACACCTCGGCGCCGACCGCCTCGACGGTGCCGGCGATCTCGTGGCCGAGCGTGAACGGCCGGGCGCACCTCGGCTCGGTGAGAGCGACGATCCGCAGGTCGGAGCGGCAGATGCCCGCCGCGCCGACCCGCAGCAACACGTCGGTTGGGCCGATCCCGGGCACCGGGACCGTCCTGAGTTCGACGGTGCCCGGTCCGGTCACCTGGAGTGCGTGCATCACGATGTTCGTCCTCGTCCTAGTGTGACGTGGGCAATAAGTTAACAGTGTTTGCTGCGGTGGCGCCAGGGTGCGCACCCCCACGCCGACCTGCCGGCTGTGCGCGTTGTCGGTGCGGTGCGGCATCATCTGGGGCACGCAGCCGTCCCATGATGTCCGGAGTTCCGCCATGCCCTCATCGCGAACCAAGCCCACGCCCTTGTCCGACAGCGAGATACAGCACATCGCCGCGGAGATCGCGGCAGGCCGCCCACCGATGATCTGGTTCACCGCGGCCGCCGTCGGCGTGCCGGAGGGTCGCTCGGGAAAGGTTGTCGCACTGGGCGATCCCGCCGAGGGCGATTTCCTCCAGGTGCGCCCCACCGGGTCCAAGGACGTGCTGTCGTTCTCCCCGGTCGAAGTGACCCTGACCAAGCCGCCCCGCGAGAAGGCGGCCACCGCACCGGGACGGGCCGAACCCGCCCCGAGAAAGGAAACCTCTGTGACCCAGTCGCCGAGCCCGACGAGCGCACCCGCGGCCGAGGCCCCAGCGCCGCGTCCCGCCAAGGACGCCGCCAAGCCAGCGCCCGCGAAAACCGCTGCGCCCGCCCCGGACCCGGCCGCCCAGAACAGGGCCGCCGCCAAGCCCGCCAAGGCCGCGCGCGGCAAGGCGAAGACCCCCGAGGTGACGGTCACCCTGTCCGGCACGGCCGACGGCGAGTGGACCGTGGAGGTGGTCACCGGCAAGAAGCGTTCGGTGCGCGGCCTTCCGGTGAGCAGCGGCGCCGTGGCCCAGGCCGCCAAGCTGCTGCACCCCGAGGTCGAGGAGGTCGTCAACGGCGTGCTCGAGGCGGTCAGGGAGGCGCAGCTGGCCAAGGTCGCGCAGTTGCAGGCCGAACTGGAGGCCGCCAAGCGGGCACTGGAGGAACTCGACGCCTGACCCGCCGGGCGCGCCGGATCAGCCCGCCCGGCCCGCGGTCTGCTTCCTCCCGGTGCGCCGGAGCCAGGCGGTGAGCGTGGTTCCGGCCTCGCCCTGGATCGCATCGGCGGAGACGGTCATCTCGTCGGCCGAGGAGGATTCCCCGCCGAATGCGCGCAGGGCCTCGTCCGTGAAATGGGTTCCGGTCGAGGATCTTGCGGCGTGGCCGGTGGCAGCGGACCTGTTCACCGCGCGGCGTGTGGCGTGTGTCGGCGGGAAGGGCGCAACCGCCGGGGCGGGCTCGGCCACGATCGGTGTGCCCGTCGCGACGGCAGCGACAGGGGAGGCCTGCGGCGCGGCGGCCGAAGCCACGACTCGCCCGTCGTCACCTGTCGCGGCCTCGGCCCGGCCCCGGCTCGCGGGCGCCGGGCCCGCGTCGTCGCCGAGACCGGGTACCTGCGCGAGCGGCAGACCGGAGTCTGCTTCCCCCGGCCTCGCCGTCGGCTCGTCGACGACCGAATCGGGGTGGAAGGCGTAGCCGAGGGCTCGGTCCTTGGCGTGGTACATGGCCGCGTCCGCCTCCCGGACCAGGTCGTCGACGAGCACCCCGTGCCCGCCGCCGGGGGTGCAGGCGATGCCGATGCTCGCCGTCACCCGCACTTCGCCGACGCTGAGCGCGAAGGGTTCGCCGAAGGCGTCGAGCAGACGTTCGGCCAGGGCGGCGGACTCGGCGGCGGACGTGGGGGTGAGCACCACGAATTCGTCGCCGCCGTAGCGCGCGACCACCGGATCGCGGCCGGCCACCCGGCGGATGCGGGCGGCGGTGTCGGCGATCAGCTCGTCGCCGACGGCGTGGCCGAAGTTGTCGTTGATCCGCTTGAATCCGTCCAGGTCGATGAACAGCAGGCCGAGCGGACCGGGCCGCCACGGCGTGTGCTCACGGGAGAGCGCGCGCAGCAGCGCAGAGCGATTCAGCAGGCCGGTCAGCATGTCGTGATCGGCCTGGTACTGGGCGCGGCGCTCGCTGCGCAGGCTGCGCTGGATGGCGCGCTCGCTGCGCAGCAGCACCCCGATCAGCAGCAGCGCGAACAGGGTCGACACCACCACCCGGTCCAGCAGGCCGAGGCTGGAGCCGAGCACCGGCACCAGCGCGGCCACGATCAGCGCGCCCGCGATCACGCTCGCCCGCTGCCTCGACCGGTGCGGGTGGATGTGGCGCGGTCCGCCCAGCGCCGACATGGTCGGGTGCAGGGCGGCGATCCCGATCGCGGCGTAGGCCAGCAGCATCGGCGTCTGCTGGACGGCGGGGGCGGTGCCGGCCAGTCCGGTGCGGTCCAGATCTTGCAGGACGTCGCCGAGCAGCACCAGGGCCAGGCCGAGGTGCAGCAGCCGCAGCGAGATCTCCGAACGGCCGACCGTGGCGACCGAGTGGGCGAGCAGCCCCAGCAGCACCGCGTCCAGCAGCGGGTGGCCGACCACCAGCACGGCGGTCACCGTGGCCGCCGAGCCGACGGCCGGGGAGATGAGGAAGGTCCACGAGGCCAGCAGCGCGGCCAGACCGATCAACGCGGAGTCCAGCGCGAGATCGGAGTCGCCGCGCGCCCGGCGCGGCCGCAGCCAGGTGGCGACCGCCGCGGTCATCGACGCGAAGGCCGCCAGCGAGCACAACTCGGCGGCCCGATCCGCCGACACCTCCCGCAGCACCGCGCCCGCGGCGTACAACGTCACCGAACTCGACAACAGATACCAGGGCAGCGGCCTGCGCGGGCGGTGGGCGCGCAGCCCGCAGCACGTCATGACCAGCGCGCCCGTGCCGACGATCAGTGTCGTCACCAGAGCCGCCGACCGGTCGCCCGTCACCAGTGGCACGGCGACGACCACGGACCAGACGGCGAGGAGCACCGCGCAACATCGCGTCCTGAAGGTGATCAGGCGACTCTTCAGAGCTGTCTCGATCACTGTCGTCAACCCCCCTCTGCCCTGACGACGCGGTCGTCTGTTCCGGCAGGCCGGACGGCGACTCCTCCGCGGCGACGTCGATCTCCCCGATGCTCGTTGTGCTTGCTCGTGGTGCTGCGGCATCGAGGCCCGACGGCGCTGTCGAGCTGGAAGTGGTGCTAAAGAAACAGCCGTCCCGGCCCGGCGCTACGGACAGAGCGAGCGACGGTGATGAACCTCGACAAGCTGGACAACTCATCCGATGATCGCACGGACCCCGGTCGTGGCGGGATCGTTTGCCGACAATGACCGGGGGTCGGTCGGGCGCTGCCGGTCGGGTGCGGGCGCAGAATGGTCCGGTGAACACGTGGGCAGCACCAGGGCGGGTCACCGTCATCGGCGAGCACACCGACTACAACGCGGGATTCGTGCTCCCGGTCGCCCTGCCGTTGGTGACGCGCTGTACCGTCCGGCGCACGGGCGAACCGGTGGCGCGCATGGTCTCCGCGCAGCGTCCCGGCGAGACGGTGACCGTCGCACTGGCGGGGCTGGCCGAAGCGCGCGAACGCATTCCGGGCTGGGCGCGCTACGTGGCCGGGGTGATCGACGCCTTCGCCGCCCGCGGCATCGCGGTGCCCGGCGTGCGGATCGAGGTCGACGGGGCGGTGCCCATCGGTGCGGGCCTGTCCAGTTCGGCGGCGCTGACCTGCGCGGTGGCCGGGGCGGTCCGGGATCTGTGTGCGCCGGAACTGGATCGGCGCGCCTTGATCGACATCGCTGTCGCCGCCGAGAACCACTACGTCGGCGCGCCCACCGGGGTGCTCGACCAGGCCGCGTCCCTGCTGTGCACCGCCGGGCACGCGCTGTTCCTCGACGTCCGGCAGTTCGGCGCGGGGCCGGGCGGCGGCAGCGCCGAGGCGGGCTGTGCGCAGATCCCCTTCGACCTGGCGGCCGCGGGACTGGTGTTGCTGGTGGTCGACACCGGTCAGCCGCACGAGAACGCGGCGGGCGGGTTAGCCCCCCCCCCCCCCCCAAGCGCAGCCGCCCCCCCGGGACACGGCGTGCGCCCCCCGCCCCGCGAAC
>NZ_JARWRU010000810.1 GCF_029867845.1 Nocardia farcinica
CCCCCCCCCCCCCGTGCCCCCCCCCCCCCGCGGGGGGGGGGGGGCGCGCGCCGCCATCCCCCTGGGCCGGGGGGCCGCCCCGTGGGGCCCGCCCCTTTCGTCGTCTCGTGGCCTCCGGCAACCGCTGGAGCAACCCCGGACGGCCCTGTGGCCGGTGTGCCGACGAGGCATTTCGGGGGCTTCAGGGGGTATTGCGCCTGGTGTGACGGCAGGGACGCAAGAGTTTGCTGGGAGGGCGCTGCGCAACGAGATTGTGATGTCGGCCACCGCCGTGTCGGCTTGCGAATCGGCTGTCCTGGGACTTGTGCGGTGTAAATCCCATCAATGTGGTTCGCAACATGTCGTGTTGTAGAGAAGTGTCGGCCACTAGGTGTAGTGTCTTGGCTACTGGAAGACGGGGTCTGGCCCTTCCGCTCGCCGAATGTGTCGATGGGGTCGAGCAGGGCAGGCCGCACCGGGTCCAGAGAGTTTGCGCAGCGTACCGATCAGGCAATGCAGTCGATCACGCAATGCACATGGATCACCGGCTGTGGACGAGGCAGAGGAGAGAGGCAGATCTATGACCGTCACCGTGTACACCAAGCCCGCTTGCGTTCAGTGCAACGCCACCTACAAGGCGCTCGACAAGGCCGGGGTGGAGTACGAGGTCGTCGACATCAGCGAGAACCCGGAGGCGCGTGACTACGTCATGGCGCTGGGTTATCTGCAGGCTCCGGTCGTCGTCGCGGGTGACGAGCACTGGTCCGGCTTCCGTCCCGACCGCATCAAGAACCTCGCCACCGTCGCCGCCTGAGAGCGGCACGCGCGGTCGTCGGGCGCGCCCGCCGGTCCGGCAGGCGCCACGACGGCCGCCGTCGAGGAGAGAGGGCAGCAGGGCATGACCGACATCGTCGGCGACACCGCGCTCGTCTACTTCTCCAGCGCATCGGAGAACACCCACCGCTTCGTGCAGAAGCTGGGTCTTCCCGCCACGCGCATCCCGCTGCACACCACCGATTCGCTGCGAGTCGAGGAACCCTACGTGCTGATCGTCCCCACCTACGGGGGCGGCAAGCACGTGCTCGGCGCCGCGGGCGGGCACGCCAGATCCGACAAGGAGTTCGTGCCGCGCCAGGTCGCCAAGTTCCTCAACGACCCGCACAATCGGTCGTTGCTGCGTGGGGTGATCGCGGCGGGTAATACGAACTTCGGCGACACCTACTGCTACGCGGGCGACGTGATCTCCCGAAAGTGCGGGGTGCCGTACCTGTATCGATTCGAACTCATGGGGACAGCGCGCGATGTCGAGCGCGTCCGAGAGGGATTGGGATTGTTTTGGCAACAGCAACCACCGCGCCGACCGGCATGTCGGCCCGCCTAGAGCGGCCCGCCGCACGCACCGCCGACGGCGCGACCGAGGGCATGGACTACCACGCCCTCAACGCGATGCTGAACCTGTACGGCCCCGACGGAAAGATCCAGTTCGACAAGGATCGCGAGGCGGCGCGCCAGTACTTCCTCCAGCACGTCAACCAGAACACCGTCTTCTTCCACAACCTGGACGAGAAGCTGGACTACCTGGTCGAGGAGAACTACTACGAGCCCGAGGTCCTCGACCAGTACAGCCGCGCCTTCGTCAAGAGCCTGTTCGAGCAGGCCTACGCCAAGAAGTTCCGGTTCCCGACCTTCCTCGGCGCGTTCAAGTACTACACCTCGTACACGCTCAAGACCTTCGACGGCAAGCGCTACCTGGAGCGCTTCGAGGACCGCGTGTGCATGGTGGCGCTGACCCTGGCCGCGGGTGACGAGATCCTGGCGCGCCAGCTGGTCGACGAAATCATCGACGGCCGCTTCCAGCCCGCCACCCCGACCTTCCTCAACTCGGGCAAGAAGCAGCGCGGCGAGCCGGTGTCGTGCTTCCTGCTGCGCATCGAGGACAACATGGAGTCCATCGGGCGCTCCATCAACTCCGCGCTGCAGCTGTCCAAGCGCGGCGGCGGCGTGGCCCTGCTGCTGAGCAACATCCGCGAGCACGGCGCCCCGATCAAGAAGATCGAGAACCAGAGCTCGGGCGTCATCCCGATCATGAAGCTGCTCGAGGACTCCTTCTCCTACGCCAACCAGCTGGGCGCGCGTCAGGGCGCGGGCGCGGTGTACCTGCACGCGCACCACCCCGACATCTACCGCTTCCTGGACACCAAGCGGGAGAACGCGGACGAGAAGATCCGCATCAAGACGCTCTCGCTGGGCGTGGTGATCCCCGACATCACCTTCGAACTGGCGAAGAAGAACGAGGACATGTACCTGTTCTCGCCGTACGACGTGGAACGCATCTACGGCAAGCCGTTCGCCGACATCGATGTCACCGAGAAGTACTACGAGATGGTCGACGACAAGCGCATCCGCAAGTCGAAGATCAAGGCGCGCGAGTTCTTCCAGACCATCGCCGAGCTGCAGTTCGAGTCCGGCTACCCGTACATCATGTTCGAGGACACGGTGAACCGGGCCAACCCGATCGCGGGCAAGATCACCCACTCCAACCTGTGCTCGGAGATCCTGCAGGTCTCCACCCCGTCGGAGTACAACGACGATCTGTCCTACGCCAAGGTCGGCAAGGACATCTCGTGCAACCTGGGTTCGCTCAACATCGCCAAGGCGATGGACTCACCCGACTTCGCGCGCACCATCGAGGTGGCCATCCGCGCGCTGACCGCGGTCTCCGACCAGACCCACATCACCTCGGTGCCCTCCATCGAGCAGGGCAACAAGCAGTCGCACGCCATCGGTCTCGGCCAGATGAACCTGCACGGCTTCCTCGCCCGCGAGCGCATCCACTACGGGTCCGAGGAAGGCATCGACTTCACCAACATCTACTTCTACACCGTCCTCTACCACGCGCTGCGGGCCTCCAACAAGCTCGCGATCGAGCGCGGCACCTACTTCGGCGGCTTCCCCGAGTCCAAGTACGCCAGCGGCGAGTTCTTCGACAAGTACACCGACCAGGTGTGGGAGCCGGCCACCGAGCGGGTGCGCCGGTTGTTCGCCGACTCCGGCGTGCACATCCCCACCCAGGACGACTGGCGCGAGCTCAAGGCCTCGGTCATGGAGCACGGCATCTACAACCAGAACCTGCAGGCCGTGCCGCCCACCGGTTCGATCTCCTACATCAACCACTCCACCAGCTCGATCCACCCGGTGGCGTCGAAGATCGAGATCCGCAAGGAGGGCAAGATCGGGCGCGTCTACTACCCGGCGCCCTACATGACCAACGACAACCTCGAGTACTACGCCGACGCCTACGAGATCGGCTACGAGAAGATCATCGACACCTACGCCGCGGCCACCCAGCACGTGGACCAGGGCCTGTCGCTGACGCTGTTCTTCAAGGACACCGCCACCACCCGCGACCTGAACCGCGCCCAGATCTACGCCTGGCGCAAGGGGATCAAGACCCTCTACTACATCCGCCTGCGGCAGATGGCGCTGGAGGGCACCGAGGTCGAGGGTTGCGTGAGCTGCATGCTCTGACGACAGCAGCCACCTGAGC
>NZ_JARWRU010000811.1 GCF_029867845.1 Nocardia farcinica
TGCGTCTGGGGGGGGGGTCTGTTCCCCCCCGGGCGGCCCCCCCCCCCCCCCGCGGGGGGGGGGGGCGCCCCCCTCGACCGGCTGCGGTTCGCCTTCGCCTCCTGTCAGGCCTGGAGTGCGGGCCACTTCACCGCCTACGAGCACATGGCCGCCGAGGACCTCGACCTGGTGGTGCACCTGGGCGACTACATCTACGAGAAGAGCTGGCGGCACGCGCGGGTCGACCAGCCGCAGATCCTCACCGGCGAGGCCACCGACCTGGCCGGGTACCGCCTGCGCTACGCCCTGAACAAGGCCGAGGCCCCGCTGCGCGCGGCGCACGCCGCTTTCCCCTGGATCGTCACCTTCGACGACCACGAGGTGGACAACAACTGGGCCGCCGACCACCCCGGTCTCGGCATCGACATCCACCGGCTGCCGCCGTTGTTCCGCCGCCGCAAGGCCGCCGCCTTCCAGGCCATGTACGAGCACCAACCGCTGCGCCTGGCCCAGATGCCGCGGGGCGCGTCGATGCACCTGCACCGGTGCTTCGGCTGGGGCGGGCTGGCCGAGCTGACCATGCTCGACACCCGCCAGTACCGTTCGGCGCAGGTGTGCGACGAGGACGTCACCACCGACTGCCCGGAGGCCGCCGACCCGCGCCGCACCATTCTCGGTGTCGCGCAACGGGACTGGCTGCTCGACGGGCTGACGAGTTCGACGGCCCGTTGGCAGATCCTCGGCAATCAGGTCGGCATGGGCGAGACCGACATCGACCCTGGTCCGGGCCTGAAGTTCTCCACCGACTCCTGGGACGGCTACACCGCCGACCGCGACCTGGTGCTCGGTGCGGCGGCTCGCAACGGGGTGGACAACCTGGTGGTCATCACCGGCGACCGCCACCAGAACATGGCCTCGAACCTGCGCGCGGACTACGCCGACCCGGGCTCACCGGTGGTCGCCGCCGAGTTCACCGGCACCTCGATCACCACCGGCGGCAACGGCCGCGACCTGACCGACATCGGCCGGGTGTTGCTGTCGGCCAATCCCGACCTGCGATTCTTCAACTCCCAGCGCGGCTACGTGCGAGTGGATCTGGACCGGTGGCTGTGGCGCAACGACTTCCGGGTGCTGCCCTACATCGATCGCCCCGGCGCGCCGATCCACACCCGCGCCACCTATGTGGTCGAGCACGGGACGCCGGGGGTGGTCGCGGATGCCGAGCAGGCCGCGCCGACGGCCGGACGGGCGGCGGTCCCCGGCGGGCGCTGAATCATCGCGCCTGCACCGGCCGCGGCCGCCGTTCCGACGCCCGCTCGTCCTCAGTCCTGGGTGGGCCCGTGCGCGGCGTCGTACCAGCGGTGCGGCACCGTCCAGTCCCACCGCGCCTCGCGTTCGGCCGCCTCGATGCGTTCCTCGTCCTCGACGCGTCGCAACCACTCCTCGTAACAGGGCATCAGGCCGCCGACCCCCGCGCCGTAGAGGAGGAATCCGCGCATGAAGTATCGCCAGATCGAGCGAGCCGTGATGTGCTTGGACATCGTGACCTCCTGAGCGACGGACACCGATCCCGGCCCGGCCGGCCGCACCGGGGCCGCCTCGGGTGGGGCCGAGGCTTCGGTGGGGGCCGAGGCGTCGGTGGGGGCCGAGCTTCGGTGGGCAAAGAATAGCCCCGGCTACAGGAGAAATGTCCGGTTTCAACGATCTCGAAACCTTCGCCGGGCCCGGCGTGACATTCGGCCCGCCGCGCCGGGGGCCGAACGTGCCGAGCCGCGCCCCGACGCGCGGGTGATGCCCACCCGGCGGGCCGCCGCGGATGTGCGACGATGGGCAGGGTGACCGGGAAGACTGGCTCCGAGACGACTGGCCCCGAGACGACTGGCCCCGAGATGAACGGCCCCGCGAAGACCGACTCCGAGAAGACCGGCCACGCGAAGACCGGCTCCGCGAAGACCGGCTCCGCGAACAACGGCCACGCGAAGACCGGCTCCGCGAACAACAGCCACGCGACTACCGGCCACGCGAAGACCGGTTCCGAACAGCGCCTCCGCGATCTCGCCCGGCTGCGCCGGGTGCGCGACCGCATCGACCGCGAGTACGCCCGCCCGCTCGATGTGGAGGCCCTCGCCCGCGACGCGCACATGTCGGCCGGCCACCTCAGCAGGCAGTTCCGCGCCGCCTACGGCGAGTCCCCGTACAGCTATCTGATGACCCGCCGCATCGAGCGCGCCATGGCCCTGCTGCGCCGAGGCGACCTGAGCGTCACCGAGGTGTGCTTCGCGGTCGGCTGTTCGTCGCTTGGCACCTTCAGCACCCGCTTCACCGAACTGGTCGGCGTCTCCCCGAGCGCCTACCGCAAGCAGGCCGCGCAGGCGCCGTTGGACCTGCCCACGCTGGTGATCAAGAAGGTCGCCAGACCGGTCAGGAATCGAGAAGCGCGGCCCGACGGACCGGAACTAGCGTGATCGCCATGAACATCAGCATCGCTTCCAGCTTCCTCCCCCACGACGACGCCGAGGCCGCGCTGGCCTTCTATCGCGACGCCCTCGGCTTCGAACTGCGCCAGGACGTCGGCTACGACGGCATGCGCTGGCTGACCGTCGGCCCGCCCGGTCAGCCGGACACCTCCATCGTGCTGCACCCACCCGCCGCCGATCCCGGCATCACCGACGAGGAGCGCCGGGTCATCACCGAGATGATGGCCAAGGGCACCTACGGCTCGGTGCTGCTGGCCTCCACCGACGTGGACGCCGCCTTCGAGGAGTTGCAGGGCAAGGACGTGGAGATCGTGCAGGAGCCGATCGACCAGCCGTACGGCGTACGCGATTTCGCGCTGCGCGATCCGGCGGGCAACGTGATCCGTATCCAGCAGCGCCGCTGACTCTTTCGCATCAGCGACTCCCCCGCCCGAGACCACCAGCCCCACCGCCGACCGATGGAGACCCGATGAGCCCGGCCAGCACGAAGAAGGCCCCGCACGTTGCCGACACCCACGATGTGATCCGCGTGCAGGGCGCGCGCGAGAACAATCTGAAGAACGTCGACGTCGAGATCCCCAAACGCAGGCTGACGGTGTTCACCGGTGTCTCCGGGTCGGGCAAGAGCTCGCTGGTGTTCGGGACCATCGCCGCGGAGTCGCAGCGGATGATCAACGAGACCTACAGCGCCTTCGTGCAGGGCTTCATGCCCACCCTGGCCAGGCCGGAGGTGGACCGGCTGGAGGGGCTGACCACCGCGATCATCGTCGACCAGGAGCGCATGGGCGCCAATGTGCGCTCCACGGTCGGCACCGCCACCGACGCCAACGCCCTGCTTCGCATCCTGTTCAGCAGGCTGGGCCGCCCGCACATCGGCGGTCCGCAGGCGTACTCGTTCAACGTGGCCTCCATCAGCGGCGCGGGCGCGGTGACGGTGACGAAGGGCAGCCAGGAGATCAGGGAGCGGCGCGAGTTCGCCATCACCGGCGGCATGTGCCCGCGCTGCGAGGGCATGGGCCTGGTCTCCGATTTCGATCTGTCCGCGCTGTACGACGACTCCAAGTCGCTGGCCGAGGGCGCGCTCACCATCCCCGGCTACAGCATGGACGGCTGGTACGGCCGCATCTTCATGGGCTCGGGTTTCCTCGACCCGGACAAGCCGATCCGCGAGTACACCAAGCGCGAGCTCAACGACCTGCTCTACAAGGAGCCCACCCGGATCAAGGTCGACAATGTCAACGTCACCTACGAGGGACTGATCCCGCGCATCCAGAAGTCGTTCCTGTCCAAGGACCGCGAGGCCATGCAGCCGCACATCCGCGCCTTCGTCGACCGCGCGGTCACCTTCGCCACCTGTCCCGAGTGCGCGGGCACCCGGCTCAGCGAGGCGGCCCGCTCGTCGAAGATCGACGGCAAGTCCATCGCCGACGTGTGCGCCATGCAGATCACCGACCTGGCCGAATGGGTGCGCGGACTGGACGAGCCCTCGGTGGCGCCGCTGCTGACCACCCTGCGCCACACCCTCGACGGCTTCGTCGAGATCGGCCTCGGCTATCTGTCCCTCGACCGGCCCGCGGGCACACTGTCCGGCGGTGAGGCGCAGCGCACCAAGATGATCCGCCACCTGGGGTCCGCGCTGACCGATGTCACCTATGTCTTCGACGAGCCGACCATCGGCCTGCACCCGCACGACATCCAGCGCATGAACGAGCTGCTGATCCGCCTGCGCGACAAGGGCAACACGGTGCTGGTGGTCGAGCACAAGCCGGAGACCATCGCCATCGCCGACCACGTGGTCGACCTCGGTCCCGGCGCGGGCACCGAGGGCGGCACCATCTGCTACGAGGGCGATGTGGCGGGACTGACCGAGTCCGACACCCGCACCGGCCGACACCTCGGCTATCGCGCCGCGGTCAAGGACACCGTCCGCGAACCCACCGGCGCGCTGGAGATCCGCGGCGCGAACCAGAACAACCTGCGCAACGTGGACATCGACATCCCCACCGGCATCCTCACCGTGGTGACGGGTGTGGCGGGTTCGGGCAAGAGCTCGCTCATCCACGGCAACCTGGCCAAGCGCGAGGGCGTGGTGGTGGTCGACCAGTCGGCCATCAAGGGGTCGCGCCGCTCCAACCCGGCCACCTACACCGGCCTGCTCGAACCGATCCGCAAAGCCTTCGCCAAGGCCAACGGCGTGAAACCCGCACTGTTCAGCCCGAATTCGGAGGGCGCCTGCCCCACCTGCAACGGCGCGGGCGTGGTCTACACCGACCTGGGCCCGATGGCGAGCGTGTCCACGGTGTGCGAGCTGTGCGAGGGCAAGCGCTTCGACGCCTCGGTGCTCGAGTACCGGCTCGGCGGCCGCGACATCAGCGAGGTGCTGGCCATGCCCGCCGCCGAGGCCGCCGAGTTCTTCGGCTCCGGGGAGGCCCGCACCCCCGCCGCGCACAAGATCCTGCGGCGCATCACCGATGTCGGCCTCGGCTACATCACCCTCGGCCAGCCGCTGACCACCCTGTCCGGTGGCGAGCGCCAGCGGCTCAAGCTGGCGAGCCAGATGGCGGACAAGGGCGAGGTCTACATCCTGGACGAGCCGACCACCGGTCTGCACCTGGCCGATGTCGCGAATCTGCTCGCTCTGCTGGACCGCCTGGTCGACGGCGGCAAGACGGTGATCGTCATCGAGCACCACCAGGCCGTCATGGCGCACGCCGACTGGATCGTCGATCTCGGCCCCGGCGCCGGCCACGACGGCGGCAGCGTCGTCTTCGAGGGCACCCCAGCCGATCTGATCGCCGACGGCTCGACCCTCACCGGCAAGCACCTCGCCGAGTACATCGCGGGCTGAGGCCCCCGGCCTGCCCTACGGGTGCGGGCGCGGGGCCCCCCCCGCGGGGGGGGGGGGGGGGGGGGGGGGCGCGCCCCCCCCCCCCCCCCGGGGGCCGGGGGGGGGCCCCCCCGGGGGGGGGGGGGGGG
>NZ_JARWRU010000812.1 GCF_029867845.1 Nocardia farcinica
GTCTTGTTGCCCTCGAAGACGATCTCCTTGACCTCGTCGATCTTCTTGTTGATCCGGTCGGTCTCCTCCTGCCACTCGGTCGAGGCCTTCTGGCCCGCGACCGCGGCCTCGCCCTCCCAGCCGGAGCGCGCGGCGTCGAAGGACTCCTGGACCTTGCTGATGGTGGACTGGATGCCGTTGATGGCCTCCAGGAACTCGTTGATGACCGCGGCCGCCTCGCTGGCGTTATAACTGGTCTGACCGGCCATTGTTCACCCTCTCACTCTGGTGTCGCTTGCTGTGCTGCGTTCGCGCTGCGACGGATCCGCAGGCGAGCGCTTGGTCCTCCGGCATGTCGAACTAGGGCATCCACCTTCCCCCGGGCAGTGTGTCGGCCAGAGCCGCGATCGCCTCGGCGACGCGGTGGTCGGAACCCGGTGTGAAGGTGGACCAGACCGCCAGGTCTGCTGACGTGCCGGGACTCGCGACGATCCGGCCCCGGCCGGTGTCGTAGATCGCCACGGCACCGGAGGATCGAGTGGCGATCCCATCGGCGTGGACGTAGGCGACGACCTCGGTGCGCACCAGGCAACCGGCCATCGCGAGGCCGAAGTTCATCGCCTCGTCGTCGTCGACACCGTAGGTGCGCGCCACCTGGGCGAAGGCGGCGGCGTCGGTCGCCGCGTCCAGCCGGGGACGCAGGTCCTCTGCGGGTGCGCTGAAGGCCGTGATCTCCGCCGCCGGGCACGGCCCGAGCATGTCGAGCAGCGGGCGGGCCAGCGCGGCGCCGGTGTCGTCGGCCCAGACGGTGCGCACCCGCAGTTGTTCACCCGCCCTGGTCGCGACGGCATGCCGTGTTCCCTCGCGCGCCAGGCTCATCCGGCGCTCGCCGGTGGCGTCCCGGCTGCGGGCCACCAGTTCCCGTTCCGGCCTGGCGAGGATCTGCACGGCCTCGGCGAGTTCGCGGCGCACGTCGTCGTAGTCGTCGACCAGGCCCGCCTGCCGCAGTTCGGTCTCGGCCAGCTCCCGTGCCGCGAGCCAGTCCTCGGCGCGATCCTGACGCGGGCCGAGGCCGAGCACACCGGGCAGGGTCTGCACGCCGAGCAGGTCGGCCAGCACGAGCATGCCGTCGTTGGTCACGGTGGTCACGGAGCGGCCTCCGCCCGTCCGCCGCGGGGCTCGGGAGCGCCGAGGACAGCGGGCGCCGCCTCGATCCCGGCCTCGATCGGCGAGCCCTCCCCCGGCCTGCCACTCGGGGCGGCCCGCGCCGTGCGCGTTTCCTCGGCCGCCGCGGCGGCGGGCGCCATGCCCAGCGGCGCGCCGGGCACCCGGCTCGCCTGGTCGGCGCCGGTCGTGGTCGCCGGCACCGGCCGGGTCTCCACCGGCACGGGCGTGCTCTGCGCCACCGTGCGGGCCTGGTACGCGGTGGGCCGTGGCGCGGCGGCGGTCCGCCCCGCGAAGGCCGCGATGCCGGGGGCCGCGACCGCCGCGGCGCCACCCGGGACCCGGCTCGCCGGGGTGGACGCCTGCTCGGCTTCCAGCGCCGCGGGAGAGGCGATGACGGGCGGCTCGCGCGACTCCCACGGCTCGGCGAGCGCGGTGGAGGCCGCCTCGTAGGTCTGCATCACCCTGGCCGCGTTCGCCTTGACCAGATCACGCTGCTCGTCGAGTTGGGCGGAGGCCGCCACCAGCGGCGAGCCAAGGGCCGCGCCCGCCTGCTCGATGCCGCGCCCCATCTCCTCGAGCGCGGCGAGATCGGCGACGTGCGGCATCGCGCGCTGGGCGACTTCGTAGGCGACGACCTGGCCCGCCACGCGCGTGGCGTTCTCCCCGGCGGCGCTCGCCGCCACGGCGAGCCCCACGCGCAACAGCGAGATCCGCTGCAACACCTCGTCGGTGCCGTCGGATCGCCACGACTCCCTGATGGTGCCGATGATCTGGTCGTACTCGACCACGGCCGCCCCGAGACTCGCGGCGAGCGCGCCCCACGCGGCGCCGGACTCGGCCATCGGCGCCACGCCGTGGCCGGTGGTCAGCTCGCGGGCCAGCCGCTCGGTGTCCCTGGCCTGCCAGATGACACCGGTGAACCCGATGACCGGTGGTTCGATCATGGCCAATCGCTCCCGGCTCAGCCCGGCATGCCGAGTTCGGTGGCGTTGCCCGCGTCCATACGCACCATGTCCGAGGACTGGGAACGCAACGTCGCGGCCAGTTTCCGCATCTCGAGCACGCCGGCGTCGGCGGCCGCCCGGTAGTCGGCGCCCACCGTCGACAGGGTCTGCGCGACCCGCGCGGAGACTTCGTCCATACCGGGCGCGGGCACCGAAAGCGCGGGACCGTGCACCGTCAGGTCCTGTTCCAGGCGCGCGGCGAGAGCGTCGAGCGCTGCGGCCGCCCTGGCGGCCCGGACCGGGTCGAATTCCATC
>NZ_JARWRU010000813.1 GCF_029867845.1 Nocardia farcinica
GGCCGCCGTCGTCGTGGCGGGCCGGGACGATCCGGGGCACCGGTCCGGTGATCTCGGCGGCGTTGCGCAGCGGGAGGCGGACCGGGCGGGCCGGGATCGCGCCGGTGCGGCCGTCGACGATGGCGGGGGTGAGCGCCAGCGCGGTGGCGACCGCGGCGAACGGATTGCCGGGCAGGCCGAGAACCGTGGCGCCGGAGGGCAGTTCGGCGATCACGGTGGAGCCGCCCGGGCGAAGCCGCAGCCGGGGCACCACGACGGCGGCCGAGGCCCGGTCGAGCGCGGCGCGCAACTGGTCGGCCGCACCGCCGCCGGTCGCGCCGACGACCACCAGCAGATCGCAGTCGGTGGCGGCCGCGAGCACCTCGTCGAAGCCGTTCGGGGTGTCGCGCAGGTGCACCCGATCGACGGTGACCACCCCGCACCCGGCGAGCAGGTCGGGCAGGACCGGGCCGATCGAGTCGCGGGTCTGGCCGGCTCGCAACGGGCCCTCGCTGCGGATCTCGCCGCCGGTCATCACCACTCGCGCCAGCACCGGACCGCGCACCGGCGCGGCCGTCACCTCGACGCTGGCCGCGGCGGAGATCAGCGCCGCGGTCACCGGTGTGCCCGCCGCGGCCACCACGTCGCCGGGGTGGCGGTCCTCGCCGCGGCGGCGGATGTCCTCGCGGACCGGGGTGCCGGGCAGGCGGCGCAGCACGCGCTCGGCGGTGGTCTCGGCGAACTCGTCGCGCAACACCAGGGTCGCGCCCTCGGGCACGTGCGCGCCGGTCGCGATCCGCACCGCCTCGCCGGGCAGCAGTCCCTCGGGACGCTGTCCGCCCGCGAAGCCGATGTCGCGGCGCAGCTGCCACGGGCCGTCGCCGCTCACCGCGTAACCGTCCATGGCCGAGACGTCGAAACGCGGCAGCGCCTCGACGGCGGTCAATGGTTCGGCCAGCGCCGCGCCGCGCGCGTCCCGCAGGTCGGTGGTGCGGACCGGCAGCGGTGTGAGGTCGGCGCGCAGCGCGGCCCGGGCGTGGTCGAGCGACAGCGGTTCTCCCGCCTGCGCCCTGGCCCGGCGGAGCTGGTCGGGGGTGTCGCAGTCGGCGATGCCGGCCTGCATCGCCGCGGACAGCTCCACGATCTCCGTCCGCGCGGGGACCAGCGCCTTCATCGGCTGGTTGACCCCCGAGTCGAGCCCGGCGCGCGCCGCGCGCAGGGCCGCGCGCCGCCACACTGGTGGCCCACCCTCATCGGAAAGGACCAGCCATGACCACCAATCTCACCCACATCCACCTGCGGGCATCGACGTCCGCTTCGATGGCCGCGACTCCACCACCCCGGACGGCCACTGGATCGCCAACGGCGT
>NZ_JARWRU010000814.1 GCF_029867845.1 Nocardia farcinica
CCCGACACGGGGTCGCCGGGGGCGGCCAGCCCCCCCCCGCCGCGCCGGGTGTAGGGCCCGCCGATCCTGTTCCCCAGGGCTACGGCCACCCCCCCCCCGGGGCGCCGCCCCCCCCGCCCCCCCCCGGCCCCCCCGCGCCCCCCACCGGCGGCGCACGCTGGTGGTCGTCGCCTTCGCCATGGGCAACTGGATCGGCGGCACCTACACGCTGCGCTGCGTGGAGGGCCTGGCCGCCCGAGGCTACCCGGTGTCGGTCATCGCGCCCGGTCAGAATCTGGACACCGTGCGCGCCGACATCGCCGAACTCGGCCCCTACTACGACCAGGTGGTGCTGGCCGGGTACCCGCCGTTCGTGCGCGACGTGCTCGACGGCGCGGGCCCCCGGGTGCTCGGCCAGGATTTGAAGCTGCTGCTGGCCGGGGAGAACATCACCGAGGCCTGGCGTGACCGGATGCTCGAGCTGATGGGCAAGCCCGGCCGGGCCGAGGACACCTGCCTGATCTACGGCACCGCCGACGCGGGCATGATGGGCCACGAGACGCCGACGACCATCGCGGCGCGCCGCGCCGCCGAGGCCGATCCGCTGCTGCGCCTGCGCCTGTTCGGCGACGCGACCGTGACCCCCACGCTGGTCGAATACGATCCCGCCTTCCGCTACACCGAGACCGACGCGGCGGGCAGGCTGCTGTTCACCGTCGCCAACGCCATGCCCCTGGTGCGTTACCGGATCAACGACGAGGGGGAGGTCCGCACCGCCGAGCGCTTCGCCGCCGAGCTGCGCCGCGCCGGGCACGCCCTGCGGACACGCACCTGCACCCCGTCCAGCGGTTTCCTGGTGCTGCGCGGCCGCCCGGACGTGGCGGCCACCTTCTACGCGGTGAAGATCCGCCCGGACGGCATCCGCGCCGCGCTGGCCGACCCGCGCCTGCACGAGGAACTCACCGGCAAATTCGTGCTGACCACCGTCACCGACGCGCGTTCGCGCGACCAGTTGCGGCTGCGGGTGGAGCTGCGCGCGGGCGCCAGGCCGGGGCCCGGCTTCCCGCGGCTGGTGGCCACCGTGGTCACCGCGCGTCTGGAGGCCGCGAGCGCGGAGTACCGGGAGCTGCGCCGGGCCAGGGGCGAACTCGCCGAGCCGGTCGTGCGAGCCGTGCCCTACGGCAGCGAGGAGTTCCGCTACGACGTCAAGCACACGGGACTGCGGCGGGCCGGCTGAGGCTGATTCTCCCTCGACGGCTCTCCCTCGACGGCTTGCCCCTCGACGGCTTGCCCTCGACGGGTTCTCTCGACGGCCCGCGAAACGCCCCGCCCTCCCGTGGCGGGGCGGTCGCCCGGCAGCGGCCGCCCCCCCCGCGCCGGGCCCGCACGGCGGCCCA
>NZ_JARWRU010000815.1 GCF_029867845.1 Nocardia farcinica
TGATCGTGCGCTCCAGCCTGCACGCCGGCTCCCGCGTCGCCGTCGCCGACGTCATGCCCGCCCTGCACCTCATCCCGTTGGCCGACGCCTTCACCGGTGTGCCGCGATCGGCCACGCCGGTGCTGCGGGAGCTGCGGATGATCAAGGACTCCGCCGAGATCGAGGCGCTGCGCCGGGCCGGGGCCGCCATCGACCGGGTGCACGCTCGCATGGGGGAATTCCTCCAGGCCGGGCGCACCGAGGCCGAGGTCGGCGCTGACATCGCCGCCGCGCTGGTGGAGGAGGGCCACCTCGGGGCCGAGTTCGTCATCGTCGGCAGCGGCCCGCACGGCGCCGACCCGCACCACGAGGTGTCCGATCGCGTCATCGAGCGCGGCGACATCGTCGTCGTCGACATCGGCGGCCCGGTGGAGCCCGGCTACTTCTCCGACTGCACCCGCACCTACTCCATGGGCGAGCCCTCCGCCGAGATCGCGGGCCTGGTGGCCGAACTGGAACGCGCCCAGGCCGCCGCCGTCGCCGCGGTGAAGCCGGGTGTGACCGCCGAATCCGTCGACGCCGCCGCCCGCGACCTGCTCACCGAGGCAGGCGTCGGCGACGCCTTCGTGCACCGCACCGGGCACGGCATCGGCCTGTCGGTGCACGAGGAGCCCTACATCGTCGCGGGCAACACCCTCGCGCTGCGGCCCGGTATGGCCTTCAGCGTCGAGCCCGGTATCTATTTCAGCGGCTCGTGGGGCGCGCGGATCGAGGACATCGTGATCGTCACCGAGGACGGGTGCGAGTCGGTCAACAAGCGGCCGCACGGGCTGACCGTTCTCTAGCGGCCGTCGGGCGGTCAGCGCAGGGTGCTCGACGAGAGCACTCTGGCGACCTGGATGGCGATGACCACGCGCGTCGGATTCTCCCTTGGCTGCCGGTAGCGGCCCGCGTACCGGCGGACCGCCTCGGCGACGCTGTCCGGGTCGTCGAGCACGGTGGCCGGGCCCTCGAGGGTGAGCCAGCGCGGGCCGTCCACCTGGCTGACCGCCGCGTAACCGGACCGGCGCACATTGCGCACCTTCACCGAGCCGTCGTTGGTGATGACACGGGCCAGACCGGCCTCGGGGTCCCAGGTGAAGCCGACGGCCACCACGTGCGGGGTGCCGTCGGCGCGCAGTGTGGTGAGCGTGGCCAGGTGCCGTTCGGTGGCGAATTCGGTGGCGGCGGGCGTCAATTGCGCGGTGCTGGTCGGCATCCGTCGACGGTAGCCGATCGCGCCCCCGCGCCCGCATGACACCCGCGCCGGGATGACAGACTTGGCCGCATGGCATCGGGAGAGATCGACGCGGGCGCGGTACTGCTGCTCGGCGGACGCAGTGAGATGGGTGTGCTGGTCGCGCGACGGCTGGCGCCGGGGCGAACGGTGATCCTGGCGGCCCGGCGCAGCGACGAGCTCGACGCCGAGGTCGCGGCGGTGCGCCAGGCGGGCGCGACCGCCGTGCACACCGTGGAGTTCGACGCCGACGACGTGGCGGGCCATCCCGCGCTGCTGGAGAAGATCGCCGCCGAACACGGCCCGCTCGGCGTGGTGGTCCTCGCCTTCGGCATCCTCGGCGACCAGGCGCGCGCCGAACGCGACCCGGCGCACGCCGTGGCCGTCGCGCACACCGACTACATCGCCCAGATCAGCGTGCTCACCACCGTCGCGGAGTTGCTGCGCGCCCAGGGCAGCGGGCGCATCGTCGTGTTCAGCTCGGTGGCGGGCATCCGCGTGCGCCGCGCCAACTATGTCTACGGCTCGGCCAAGGCGGGCCTGGACGGCTTCGCCTGCGGCCTGTCCGATGC
Organism: Nocardia farcinica; assembly: GCF_029867845.1. Lineage (GTDB taxonomy): Bacteria > Actinomycetota > Actinomycetes > Mycobacteriales > Mycobacteriaceae > Nocardia > Nocardia farcinica_A. The sequence goes on from NZ_JARWRU010000815.1 coordinate 1,828, forward strand.
CCTGCACGGCAGCGGCGTGCGGCTGCTGCTGGTGCGCCCCGGCTTCGTCATCGGCCGCATGACCGCGGGCATGGACCCGGCCCCGCTGTCGAGCACGCCCGACCAGGTCGCCGACGCGGTGCTGCGCGGGCTGCGCCGCCGCAAGGAGATCGTCTGGGTGCCGTGGGCGCTGCGGCCGCTGTTCTTCGCCATGCGGCTGCTGCCCCGAGCCGTGTGGCGGCGGATGCCCCGGTGAGCGCCGCCGAGCCTGCCCCGCCGGGCGTCGAGAACCTCGCGGCAGGCGGCGCCGGAACGATGTCGCCGGGTGACGCGGAACAAGGCGCGGCCGCCGCGGCGCGGACCGCGTGGCCGGGCTCGGTGATCTCCGTGGTCGGGATCGGCGCGGACGGCTGGCCGGGATTGAGCGGCGCGGCTCGTGCGGCGGTCGAGGACGCCGAGGTGGTGTTCGGGTCGGGCCGGCAGCTCGAACTGCTGCCCGCCTCGGTGGCGGGCGAGCGGATCGCCTGGCCGTCACCCCTGCTGCCCGCACTGCGTGAGCTGCTGCTCGCGCAGGCGCACCGACGGGTGTGTGTGCTGGCCAGCGGTGACCCGATGTTCTACGGCATCGGCGTCACATTGGCGCGGCTGTTCGGGCCCGGCGCGCTGCGGGTGCTGCCGCAGCCGTCCTCGGCCTCGCTGGCGTGCGCCCGGCTGGGCTGGGCGCTGGCCGACATCCCGGTGGTGAGCGCGGTCGGGCGGCCACTGGCCGGGGTGCTGCCCGAGCTGACCGACGGCAGGCGGCTGCTGGTGCTCAGCGCGGACGAGCGCACTCCGGTCGCCCTGGCGGAGCTGCTGTGCGCCAACGGATTCGGCGCGTCGGGGCTGACCGTGCTGGAGCAGCTCGGCGGCCCGGCCGAGCGGATCGGCGCCACCACCGCCGCCGGGCTGTGGACTGCCGCCTGCTCATCGATGCCGCCCCGCGCTCACCCGGCTTCTCC
>NZ_JARWRU010000816.1 GCF_029867845.1 Nocardia farcinica
GCGGGCGGGGCTTTATGCTATACCGCTACCCCGCGGGGGTGGGGGCCCGCGCCTATTGCGGGGGGGGGGGGGCGCGGGGGCCGCCCGCCCCGGGTGACCCGCGCCTGGCGTCCGGCCAGGCTCACCACGTCGCCCGCCCGCAACTGGCGGCCGCGACGCAGTTCGACCTCGTCGTTGACTCTGACCAGCCCGGAAGAGATCACGGTCTTGGCCTCCGAGCCGGATTCGATCAGGTCGGCCAGCTTGAGGAACTGGCCGAGTTTGATCCGATCGTCGGAAATGGGCACCTCGACTGGCTCGGACATGGATCGATTATCGCCCCGCGCGGCCACGGCGGTTCCCCCGGGTGCCGCCCCGGCGGCCGGACGGGTTCAGGCCCGCCCGTGCCTGCGCTCATAGGCCAGGCGTTCGGCGCCCGCCCTTGCCCTGGCGTCGGCGTCGGCCAGCGCGGGGTCAAGGCCGTGCTTGATGAGCCGGTGCCTGCGGTAGACGTACATCAGCGCCACCGTGAAGTAGATCAGCGGCAGATACAGCAGCGCCATCATCGACAGACCCATCCACGCCGGGCCGGGCAGCAGCAGGAACAGGCACAGCGGCGGGATCACCGGAATCAGGAAGCGCATCAGGTAGCGCCGCGTCGCACCGGGACCGGTGAGATCGCGCAGCACCCAGTCCGACATGGAGGCGGGCAGGGTCCTGCCGCAGATGTAGCCGATCCGCTGCGGGAGGGTCGGCGTGCTGCGTTCACTCATGCTTCCCAGCATCCCATGTCCGGTCGCGCGGGCCCCGGCAGCCCGGGAGCACATGACGGCCAGGCAGGACAGGACAGCTTGAGAGGACAGGACAGCCCGGGAGGACAGGAGGCGGATCGTCACGCCGTGACGGCGAGGGCCGCGGCCAGACCGAACGCGATCGTCATGAGCGCCGCGTCGAGGACAGCGCGGCGCAGCGAGTCCCCCGCGCTCATCCGGTGCCCGCTCGCCCGGCGCACCCAGTCGCGCCGCCACCACCAGCCGAGGGCGAGCAGCGCGACCAGCACCGTCGCCTTGGCGAGGAGGACGCGGCCGTACCCGGTGCCGACCAGACCCGTGCCGACCAGACCGGCCGGTCGCGCCGGGTCGTCCGCGGCGAGCCGGATGAACCCGTTGAGCACGCCGGTCGTGGCCACCACCGCGGCCAGCGGCAGCGCGAGCGCGGAGTAGCGCGGCAGGGCCGCCGCCCATTCGGCCCGGCCGCGGGCCACCAGCGCCAGCGCCACCAGCAGGCCGAGCCAGGCCGCCGCCGCCAGCGCGTGCGCCGCCGCGAGCACCGACCCGAGCGGCTGCTGGGACATGTGCCCGGTGACCGGCCGCAAGGCCAGCGCCACCGCCGCGAACACCAGCACCAGGTCGGCGGACGGCTCGGCGGGCCAGGACCGGCCGTCGCGGCGGAAGGCCAGGGCGCTGTAGCCGGTGAGCACGGCGACGCCGAGCAGCACGGCCAGCCCGATCCGGCCGGTGCCCACCTGGCCCACATAGTCGGCGAACTGCCCGGCGCCGAGACCGACGACCGGGACGCCGACCACCTCGGCGGCGCCGCAGACCAGCACACCGGCCTCGGCCACCCACCAGACGCCGCCGAGGACGGCCATGGCCAGCCAGGGCGTGCGCAGGCGCTCGTGCAGGCGGGGCAGCGCGGCCAGACCGAGCACGGTCGCGCC
>NZ_JARWRU010000817.1 GCF_029867845.1 Nocardia farcinica
GGGGGCGGGGGCGTGGGCTCGGGCGGGGCGGGGGGCCTGGCCCCCGCCGTGGCCGCCCACCCCCTGCTTGGGGATGTCGTTGGGCATGCCGCCGATGGCGATGACCCGGTCCTGCTCGATGCCGAGCCGCTGGGCGACCAGGACGAGGCCGGAGGCCTTGGTGACACCTGGAGCGGACAGCTCGATCAGACCGTGGTCGGTGGAGTAGGTGATGTCGGCCCGGTCGCCCACGTGCGGGGCCAGCGCGGCGCGCATCTGCCCGCTGTCGGCGCCGCGCATGCGGATCAGCAGCTTGATCGCGGGGGCGGCGATGACCTCATGCCTGGCCACCGCCGTGTCGTCGGGGTTGAGCCAGGCGTGTTCGTACTCCGGCGCGCTGACGAACTGCGGGGTCGCGGCGTCGTGGGTGGACGCGCCGACCCGCTCGGCGGCCAGGCCGCAGCCGGGCAGGGCCCGCTCGGCGATGTCGGCGATCTCGGCCAGCGTCTCCACGTCGAGGGTGTAGCTGGCCAGGATGCGGTCGGTGGAGCTGTCGTAGATGACCGCGCCGTTGGCGCACACGCACAGCGGCGCGTAGCCGAGCCCCTCCACGACCGGATCGACCCAGCGCGGCGGCCTGCCGGTGGCCAGGACGAACGGCACGCCGTCGGACACCAGGGCGGCCACGGCGGCCCTGGTGCGATCGCTGACCCGTTCGTCGTGGTCGATCAGGGTGCCGTCGACGTCGGTGGCGACCATCTTCGGTGGAGGCAGGTGCAAGCGCGTCACCTGTCCATCCTGCCGGAAAAGCATCTCGTGCCGGTATCGCACGCACACCCACGGCCGTCCCTATGATCAGGATCCGACACCCGTATGCCCGCCCGGCGAAGGACCAGACCTGATGATCGGCTTCCTGCTGCGACGCGCCGCGAACTACGTGGTGTTGCTGCTGCTGGCCTCGTTCCTGACCTTCGCCGTCGCCGGGCTGACCTTCCGGCCGCTGGACAGCCTCGAACAGCGCAATCCGCGCCCGCCGCAGGCGGTGATCGACGCCAAGGCCGCCGAACTGCATCTGGACGAGCCGATTCCGCGGCGCTACCTGACCTGGGTGAGCGGGGCGGTGCGCGGCGACTTCGGCACCACCCTGGCCGGACAGCCGGTGAGCGAGGAACTGGGCAGGCGGGTCGGGGTGAGCCTGCGGCTGCTGGTGATCGGCTCGGTGCTCGGCACCGTGCTCGGCGTGCTGATCGGGGCGGCGAGCGCGATCCGGCAGTACAAGTTCAGCGACTACTTCACCACCGTGGTGTCGCTGGTGCTGCTGAGCACGCCCATCTTCCTGCTGGCCACGCTGCTGAAATACGGTGCGCTGGAGATCAACTCGCTGACCGGCCAGCGCATCTTCCTCTACACCGGCGAGACCTCGGCGCACCGGATCGACGGCCTGTGGCCGCAACTGGTCGACCGGCTCCAGCATCTGGTGCTGCCGACCCTGGCGCTGGCGCTGGGCGCGATGGCGGGCTACAGCCGTTACCAGCGCAACGCCATGCTCGACGTGTTGCAGAGCGATTTCATCCGCACCGCCCGCGCCAAGGGACTGACCAGGCAGCGCGCGCTGTACAAACACGGCCTGCGCACCGCGCTGATCCCGATGGCCACGCTGTTCGCCTACAGCCTCGGCGGGCTGATCACCGGGGCCACCTTCACCGAGAAGATCTTCGGCTGGCACGGGGTGGGCGAATGGCTGGTCGACTCGGTCAACGCCCAGGACATCTACGTGGTGGTGACGGTGACGGTGTTCACCGGCGTGGTGGTGCTGGTCTCCGGGCTGCTGTCGGACATCGTCTACGCCCTGCTCGATCCCAGGGTCCGGGTCGGATGAGGGCGGTGCGGAAGGGCCGGGCGCCCGCATCGATCCGAGGGGGTGGGCAGCGATGACCGAAGCCGAGATCATCGTCGCCGGCGCGCCGAAGTCGGCCACCGGCAGGCGGGCGCTGGTGTGGCGGCGGTTCCTGCGCAACAAACCCGCGGTGATCGCGGCGGTGGTGCTGATCGCGCTGGTGCTGGCCAGTTTCGTGCTGCCGCACTTCCTGCCCTACGACTACCTCTACCAGGACCGCACCGCGCTGCGGCAGCCGCCGGGCCCCGACCACTGGTTCGGCACCGACCCGATCGGTCACGACGTGCTCGCCCAGACCCTGCGCGGGGCACAGAAATCGCTGATCATCGGCTTCTGCGTGGCGGTCATCAGCACCGCGCTGGCCGCGCTGGCCGGGTCGGTGGCCGGGCTGCTCGGCGGCTGGCCGGACCGGGCGATCATGTGGCTGGTCGACCTGCTGCTGGTGGTGCCCTCGACCATCGTCATCATGCTGTTCGCGCCGAAGGTCAAGGGCGGCGGCGGAATCGCGCTGCTGGTGGTGCTGCTGAGCGTGTTCGGCTGGATGATCAGCGCGCGCATCGTGCGCGGGCTGACCATGAGCCTGCGCGAACGCGAATTCGTCCGTGCCGCGCGGTACATGGGCGCGCCGACGCACACGGTGATCCTCACCCACATCGTGCCCAACATCGCCTCGATCCTCATCATCGACACCACGCTCACGGTGGGCGCGGCGATCATGGCCGAAACCGGCCTGAGCTTCCTCGGTTTCGGCGTGCAGCCGCCGGATGTCTCGCTGGGCACGCTGATCCGCGACGGCACGGCCTCGGCGCTGACCTATCCGTGGCTGTTCCTGTTCTCCGGCGGCTTCCTGATCACGGTGGTGCTGTGCGCGAATCTGGTCGGCGACGGATTGCGCGACGCGTTCGACCCGAGTGCGAAGAACGCGCGGAAGCGGAAGCGGGGGAAGGCATGAGCGGGACCGCGGGCGGCGGGCAGAAGGCGGATGTCCCGCTGCTGGAGGTCGTGGACCTGCGGGTCTGCTTCTACGGCGAGGAGGGCCGCGTCGAGGCCGTGCGCGGGGTGGACCTGAGTGTGGCCGAGGGCGAGGTGCTGGCGATCGTCGGCGAGTCCGGCTCGGGCAAATCGGTGTCCGCGCTGGCCATGATCGGCCTGCTGCCGGACCAGGCCAGGGTGAGCGGCTCGATCCGGCTGCGTGGGCGCGAGCTGATCGGCCTGGGCGACCGGCCCATGTCCAGGCTGCGCGGGCGCAGGATCAGCATGGTCTTCCAGGATCCGCTCTCGGCGCTGACCCCGGTCTACCGGGTGGGCGACCAGGTGGCCGAGGCGCTGCTCGCGCACGGCCGGATGAACCGCAAGGAAGCCGCCGCGCGTGCGGTGGAACTGCTGGACCTGGTCGGCATCCCCGATCCGGCCGTGCGCGCGCGGTCGTTCCCGCACGAGTTCTCCGGCGGCATGCGCCAGCGCGTGGTGATCGCGATGGCCATCGCCAACGATCCGGCACTCATCCTGTGCGACGAGCCGACCACCGCCCTGGACGTGACGGTGCAGGCGCAGATCCTCGACCTGCTGCGCACCGCCCGCGACATCACCGGCGCGGGCGTCGTGATGATCACCCACGACATGGGCATCGCCGCCACCCTGGCCGACCGGGTGGCGGTCATGTACGCCGGGCGGGTGGTGGAGACCGCGCCCGCCGCCGACCTGTTCGCCGCACCGCGCATGCCCTACACCGTCGGCCTGCTCGGCTCCATCCCGCGCATGGACGGCCCGGCCCGCAGCCCGCTCATCCCCATCACCGGCGCACCGCCCGCCATGCAGGCCCTGCCGCCCGGCTGCGCCTTCGCCCCGCGCTGCCCGGTCGCGGTCGAACGCTGCCGGACGGTGGACCCGGCGCTCACGCCCGCGGGCGAGCACGGGCTGGCCGCCTGTACCCGCACCGGTGAGCTGAGCACCGGCGACCTGTTCGCCGCCTACCGGCGCGGGCTCGCCGCCGACGGCGACAGCCCGGCGGCTCGGGTCACCGCCACCGAGACCGTCGGCGGCTCGGTTGCCGAATCGAGCGCCGACCGCACGTCCGCCGATCCCGAGGTGGTCCTGCGGGTCACCGACCTGGCCAAGACCTACCCGCTGACCAAGGGCGTGATCCTGCGCCGCAGGACCGGCGAGGTGCGCGCCGTCGACGGGATCGGCTTCGAGGTGCGCGCCGGGCGCACCCTGGCGCTGGTCGGCGAGTCCGGCTCGGGCAAGTCGACCACCCTGACCCAGATCCTCGAGCTGGTCCCGCCGGAGCGCGGGCGCGTCGAGGTGTTCGGCCACGACGTCGCCACCCTGAGCAAGGCGCAACGGCGGGAGCTGCGGCGCAGGATGCAGATCGTCTTCCAGGATCCGACCGCCGCGCTGGACCCGCGCCTGCCGGTCGCCGACGTGCTGGCCCAGCCGCTGCGCATCGACGGTCGCTCGAAGGAGGAGATCGCCCGCCGGGTGCCGCGACTGCTGGAGCTGGTCGGACTGCGACCCGAGCACGCCGAGCGCTATCCGGCCGATTTCTCCGGCGGGCAGAAGCAGCGCATCAACATCGCCAGGGCGCTGGCGCTCGACCCTCGGCTGCTGGTGCTCGACGAGCCGGTGTCCTCGCTGGACGTGTCCATCCAGGCGGGCGTGCTGAACCTGTTGCGGCAGTTACAGGACGAACGCGGGCTGTCGTATCTGTTCGTCTCGCACGACCTGTCGGTGGTGCGCAACATCGCCCACGACATCGCGGTCATGCATCGCGGCCGGATCGTGGAATCGGGGCCGGCCGAGCAGGTGCTCGGCGCCCCGGAGCATCCGTACACGCGGGCGCTGATCGACGCGGTGCCGACCCCGGCACCGTCGCGATAGGAGGTAGAGGATGGGCAAGCGCACGTCGCGGCTGCTGGCCGGGCTCACCGCGGGCGCGGTGGCGGCCGCGGTGCTGGCGGGCTGTTCGGCGCGGGAGGACACCGCCACCGGGCTCTCCGACGCCATCGGCGAGACCAGCGACATCAACCCGGTTCCGCGCGATCAGGTCGCCGACGGCGGCAACCTGCGGCTGTCGGTGAGTTCCTTCCCGGCCAACTGGAACATCCTGTCGATCGACGGCAACGAGGGCGACATCGGCGCCATCACGCACCCGATGATGCCGCGCGCGTTCGTCGTCGACGCGGCGGGCCGGTTGAGCGTCGACCACGACTTCTTCACCGATGTCGAGCTGACGAGCACCGATCCGCAGGTGGTCACCTACACCATCAACCCGGAGGCGGTCTGGTCCGACGGCACACCGGTCACCTGGGAGGACATCGCCGCCCAGGCGAACGCGCTGAGCGGGCGCGACACCCGCTTCCAGATCGCCATGACCAGCGGCTTCGACCGGGTCGCCCGGGTGGAGCGAGGCGTGGACGACCGCCAGGCGGTCATCACCTTCGACCGCCCGTACGCCGAATGGCGCGGCCAGTTCGCCGGCAACAACACGCTGTACCCGAAGTCGGTGACCGCCGACCCCGACTCGTTCAACGACGGTCTGGTGAACGAGATGGGCCCGACCGCCGGGCCGTTCCGCGTCCGCTCCACCGACCGCGCCCAGGGCCGCGTCGTGCTCGAGCGCAACCCGCTGTGGTGGGGCGAGACCCCCAAGCTCGACACGGTGACCTTCCTCGTGCTCGACAGCGTGGCCAGGGTGGCGGCGCTGCAGAACGACGAGCTGGACGTCTCCCCGCTCAACACCGTCGACGAGGTGCTGCTGGTGCGCGACACCCCCGGCCTCGAGGTGCGCCGCGCGCCCGGAAATCGCTGGCGTCACATCACCTTCAACGGCGCGCCCGGCTCGATCCTGGCCGATCAGGGCGTGCGGGTGGCGATCGCCAAGGCCATCGACCGCCAGGCGATCGCCTCGGCCATGCAGAACGGGCTGGTGGAATCGCCGAAGCCGCTGAACAACCACGTCTACCTGCAGGGCCAGCAGGGCTATCGGGACAACGCCCCGGCCTTCGACCCGGCGGCGGCCGAACGCGAACTCGACGCGCTCGGCTGGGTGCGCCAGGGTGAGGTGCGGGTCAAGGACGGGCGCGAACTGGTGATCCGCGACGTCATGTACGACGACCCGACCTGGGTGCAGATCGCCCGCATCATCCAGGACGACCTGGCCCGTATCGGCGTGCGCCTGACCATCGACACCCGCCCCGGCGCCGGCTTCTTCACCGATGTCATCCAGCCCGGCGACTTCGACGCCGCGCAGTTCATCTACCAGGGCGATGCCTTCCCGCTCAGCAGTGTCCCGCAGACCTACGGCTACTACCCGCCCAACACCCAGAACAATTTCGGCCGGATCGGCTCGCCGGAACTCAACGACCTGATCGAGCGCACGCTGTCGGAGCTGGACCCGGCCGAGGCGATCGAGCTGGCCAACGAGGTGGACAGGGCGGTCTTCGCCGAGGGGCACTCGCTGCCGCTGTACCAGTGGGACGGCAGCTACGGCGTGCGCGCCGAACTGGCCAACTTCGGCTCGCCCGGCCTGGCGAGCTACGACTACACCGCGATCGGATTCCTCCGATGAGCGGCGCGATCTCCGCGCGCGCGGCGCAGCACGCGCGCGGACTGACAGGGAGGCGATCCATGACGATGCGCTCGGCCGCGCGACTGGCGGCACCGTTGCTGGCGATCGGTCTCGCCCTCTCGGCCTGTGGCGGCGACAACGCCGACCTGCTCGGCGAGGCCGCCATCGGCGCGACCAGCGACATCAATGCGCGCGAGCGCGACGAGCTGCGCGACGGCGGCAACCTGCGGCTGGCGCTGAGCGCCTTCCCGGCGACCTTCAACACCCTGCACGTCGACTCCGACGCCGACGTGTCCACCGTGCTGTCGGCGACCCTGCCCGGCACGGTGACCGCGAACGCCGCGGGTGAGGTCACGGTGGACCACGACTTCTTCACCGACGTCGAGCTGACGAGCACCGATCCGCAGACCATCACCTACACCATCAACCCGGAGGCGGTCTGGTCCGACGGCAGGCCGATCACCTGGGAGGACATCGCCGCCCAGGCGAACGCGCTGAGCGGGCGCGACCCCGCCTACCGGGTGGCGGCCACCCAGGGCTACAGCAGCATCGCCTCGGTCGAGCGCGGCGTCGACGACCGCCAGGCGATCGTCACCATGTCCGAGCACTACGCCGAGTGGCAGGGCATGTTCAACCCGCTCTACCCCGCGGAGACCACCGCGACGCCGGAGGCGTTCGAGAATCTGGACCGGCAAGCCCCGCGCGTGTCCGGCGGCCCGTTCGTGGTGACCGACATCGACCGCGCCCAGCAGCGCGTCGTGCTCGGCCGCAATCCGGCCTGGTGGGGCGAGACGCCGAAGCTGGAGAACATCACCTTCAGCGTGCTCGACTACTCCGCCCGGCTCAACGCGCTGCAGAACAACGAGCTGGACTCCGCCGACATCTCCGGCATCGACGAGGCCACCGCGGCCTCCGAGTCGCCCGGCCTGGTGGTGCGGCGCGCGCCCGCACCGCGCTTCTCGCACATGACCTTCAACGGCGCGCCCGGCTCCATCCTCGAGGACCCGCGCCTGCGGGTCGCGATCTCCAAGGCCATCGACCGCCAGGCCATCGCCGACGCCATCCAGAACGGCCTGACGCCGGACCCGAAGCCGCTGAACAACCACATCTACCTCGACGGGCAGAAGGGCTACCAGGACAACGCCCAGGCCGTGGCCTACGACCCGGCCGCCGCCGAACGCGAACTCGACGCGCTGGGCTGGGTCCGCGAGGGCGACGTGCGGGTCAAGGACGGGCGTCCGCTGGAGATCCGCATCGTCATGTACCAGCAGCAGACCTGGGTGCAGATGTCGCAGATCGCCCAGCAGAGCCTGGCCGAGGTCGGCGTGCGCCTGAAGATCGAGACCTACCCGGGCAACGGCCTGTTCACCGACGTCATCGACCCGGGCAACTTCGACATCGCCAACTTCTCCTGGAGCAAGAGCATCTTCCCGCTCGGCGCGCTGCCGCAGATCTACGCCTACGACCCGGCCAACCCGCTGAGCAACAAGGGTCGCATCGGCTCGCCGGAACTCAACGAGCTCATCGAGCGCATCACCTCCGAACTCGACCAGGAGAAGGCGATCGAGATGGCCAACGAGGCCGACCGGATGATCTTCGAGCTGGGCTTCTCGTTGCCGTTGGTGCAGTCGCTCGGCATGGTGGCCCAGCGCGAGGACCTGGCGAACTGGGGCGCCTTCGGCCTGCAGTCCGCGGACTGGACCGCGGTCGGCTTCCTGAGGTGAGCGCCGGGGGCGGGCGGGCGCATCCGCTGGCCTATCCGCTCGGCGTGAGCGCGGCCGCGCTCGTGGTGTGCGCGGCGGTGGTGCCCTTCGGTGACACCGACCAGCGCGCCGCGGCGGCGGCCACCGCGCTGGTGATCGTGGGCTACACCGGGATCCGGCTGGCCCGTGCCCTCGGATCTCTGCCGCACGGCCTGCCGGAACAGCTGCGCGCGGGCGTGCCGGTGCGGCGGGTGCGTCAGCAGCACCGGCTGGTGAGCCGGTCGTGGCTGGAGCTGGCCGAGCCGGGCGGGCCGGGGCGGTGGTGGCTACCGGTGTATTTCGCCCCCGAACTGGTCGGGCTCGCGCCCGGCGAGGCGCGGGTGGATGCCCGGCGGATCGAGGTCGGCGGAGTGCGGATGTTCCCGGCGGGCCGGGCGCGCGCGGCCGAACCGGTGGGCAGGCTGCACGACAATCCGGTGCGGCCCGCCCCCGACGCCCCGCGGCGGGCACGTGCCGCGAACAGGCTGTCGCGGCGGCTGCTGCTGGACGCGCAGTCCGCTGTCGCCGCACCGGTGGCGGCACTGCTGTGGGTCCATCTCGACGGCGGCGGCCTGCCCGCCTTTCTGGGCGCGCTGTGTGTGGCGAGCGCCGCCGCTGTATGGCTGACCGCTGTTCGGGGTTCCGACCCCAGCTGACCGACCGTTCGCGCGGTTCCGCCCCCGGCTGAAGAACGTCGCATCGCCGCGGCAAACTGGTCTTACCACTTGACCAGCAGACCAGTGTGGCGCACAGTATTCGCATGGCGTTGCAACCTGTGGTCAAGCGATCGGTGTCGACGGAGGTCTTCGAGCAGATCGCCGACGAAGTGCTCAGCGGCGAACGGGCCCCGGGCTCGACGCTGCCCAGCGAACGACAGCTCGCCGAGGCGCTCGGGGTGTCCCGGCCCGCGGTGCGCGAGGCCCTGCAACGGCTCGCCGGGGCCGGGCTGGTCTCGGTGCGCCAGGGCGACGCCACGGTGGTGCTGGACTACCGGCGCGGCTCGGGGCTGGAAATCCTGCCGCGCATGCTGATCCGGCAGGGCACGGTCGATCCCGCCGTGGCCCGCAGCATCCTCGAGGCCAGGCTGCACAACGCCCCCAAGGTCGCCGAACTGGCCGCACTGCGCACCGGACCGGAGCGGCGCGACGAACTGCGCCGCGCGCTGGAGACCTCCCTCACCGCGCTGGCGAGCGAGCGCGAGCCGGTCGCCCTGCAACGACACGCGCTCGAATTCTGGGAGCACCTGGTCGACGCCGCCGACTCGCTGGTCTTCCGCCTGATGAACAACATGCTGCGCGCCGCCTACGAGCCCGCGCTCGCGGCGCTGGCCCCGCTCATGACCGTCGAGGTCGGCAATGCCGAGGGCTATCGGGGGGTAGCCGAGGCGGTGCTGGCGGGCGAGGCCGCGACGGCGGCCGAACGCGCCCACGCCCTGCTCGAACCGGCGACCACCGCCCTGATCGCCGCCCTCACCACCGCCATCGACGCCGCCGACCGACCCACCGCCGGAACTCTCACCCCGGCTGTCCCCACCACCGAACAACCCGTGCACAGCGAGGTGCCCTCATGACCGGAACGACCGTGCGCAGGGGTATGACCCTGCGCGACGCCCGCGCCGAATTCGTCCGCCACCCCTCCCCCTGGCTGATCGGGGCCACTCTGCTCGCCGCCGTGGCCGCCCGCGTCGCGGTGGGCGACTGGCAGCCGACCGACGCCCTGGTGCCGCTGCTCGTCGTGGCGGCCTTCCCGCTGGTGGAGTGGGTCATCCACGTGCTGGTGCTGCACTGGCGGCCCAAGCGGATCGGGCCGCTGCGGCTGGATTCCGAGCTGGCCCGCAAGCATCGCGAGCACCACGTCGATCCGCGCGACATCCCGCTGATCTTCATCCCGACCCGCTCCCTGCTGGTGACCATCGCCGCACTGGTCGCCATCGGGTTGCTCGCCTTCCCGCGTCTCGGCCTCGGCCTGACCTTCCTGATCACCGTGGCCGCGCTCGGTCTGGCCTACGAGTGGACCCATTTCCTCATCCACACCGACTACAAGCCCAAGCGCGCGCCGTATCGGGCGATCTGGCGCAATCACCGCCACCACCACTACAAGAACGAGCACTACTGGTTCACCGTGACCAGTTCCGGCACCGCCGACCGGCTGCTCGGCACCTACCCCGATCCCGCGAGCGTGCCCACCTCCCCCACCGCGCGCCACCTCCACGGCGCCTGAATCCGCTCGCCCAGCATCCGCCCGCATCACCCGCGGACGTTTGACAAAATACCCCTGGGGGGTATCGTCGGAACCGACCGGCGATACCTCCCAGCGGTGCGCGCCCCGCCGGTCGAACTGAACCGCAGGGTGGCCGCTCCGAGGCCACCGCCGAGACGGCATCGACCGAACGGAGTGAGAACGATGTGCCCGCACAGCTGCCCGACGACCCCCGCGACCGTGGCGGCCGGTGAGCGCGGATGAACGCCGCCGTCAAGTTCGCCGGCTTCGGCGTCGGCCTGGCCGCCGTGTTCGGCATCGCGCTCGGCATCGGCGCGCTGGTCGGCCCCACCGAATCCGACACCGGGGCCGGCGGCCACGGTGAGCACGGTGACGACCACGCCG
>NZ_JARWRU010000818.1 GCF_029867845.1 Nocardia farcinica
GCCGTCCGCGGCGGAACGGACCACCCGGCCCACGACCCCACGAGCCCACCGGTCGCGGCCCACCGCGACGGGGCCCGGCGCCGCCCCCCCCGCCCCCCCCCCCGCGCCCCCCCCCCCCCCGCGGGGGGGCGGGGGGCCCGGGCCCCGCCCCGGGCGACGGCGACGGTGTCCTTGTCCACGGCGACCGACTCCCCGGTCAGCGCGGATTCGTCGACCATGAGCGCGGCGGCGTCGACCAGCCGCGCGTCGGCGGGCACGACATCGCCCTCGCCGAGCACGATCAGATCGCCGGTCACGACCTGCTCGGCGGGCACCTCGGCCTGCGCCCCGTCGCGCACCACCCGAGCCGTGGGGGCGGTCATCGCCGAGAGTGCGGCGATGGCGCGGTCGGCGCGGATCTCCTGGGCGAGCCCGACCACGGTGTTGACCACCACGACGAGCAGGATCACCGTCATGTCCGCCCAGTCGGCGGTCACCGCGGTCAGCACGGCCGCCACCAGCAGCACGACGATCAGCGGGTCGCGCAGCTGCCGCAGCACCCGCCCGCGCAGCCGCGCCGGCTGCCGGGTCGCCACGACATTCGGCCCGGCGGCGGCCAGGCGTCGGGCGGCCTCGGTCGCGCTCAGCCCGGCGCCGGACGCAGGCGGGTCGGCGTCTCGGGTGGCCTGCTGTGGCATCGCCGGTCTCCTCGGGGGCGGCCGCTCAGCGCGACCGGTCGGGGTTCGCGGCCAACGCGTGCTCCATCAGCACCCGGCGTTCGGCGGCGGCGATGGCGCGGCGCGTCGCGGGCACCGCGTCGGGGGTGACCGAGACGGAAGTGATGCCCATGCGCACCAGGTGTTCGGCGAAGTCCGGGCGACGGGAGGGCGCCTGCCCGCACAGCGACGAGGTGATGCCGAGATCCCGCGCGGCGGTGATGATGCGGGAGATGGCGTCCAGCACGGCAGCATCGGATTCGTCGAAGAGATCGGCGCACTGTTCGGAGTCCCGGTCCACACCGAGCATCAGCTGGGTCAGATCGTTGCTGCCGATGGACACGCCGTCGATGCCGAGACCGACGTACTCGGGCAGCCAGTGCACCACCGAGGGCACCTCGGCCATCACCCAGCGGTGCATGCCGCGCTGGCGTCCGAGCGGACTGGCGTCGACCAGTTCCAGGCACGCCTCCAGCTCCCAGCGGGTGCGCACGAAGGGGATCATCAGGTGCAGATTCGGCGTGCGCTCCCGCACCAGCGCCAGCGCCCGCAACTCCATCGCGAACACCTCGGGGTCGCGGATGTAGCGATAGCAGCCGCGATAGCCGATCATCGGATTGTGTTCGGCAGGCTCGTATTTCGCGCCACCGTCCAGGTCACGGAATTCGTTGCTGCGGAAGTCGGTGGCTCGGTAGACCACCGGGCGCGGCGCGAAAGCCGCGGTGACCCGCGACAGCGAGTCGGCCATGCTGTCGATGAAGCGTTCCTGTTCGCCGCGGGCCAGCAGCTCGCGCGGATGGATGCCGTTCAGCGCCTGGGTGAGCAGGTTCTCCGCGCGCAGCAGACCGACCCCGTCGACATCGGCCTGGGCGATCCGCTCGGCGACCTCGGGCAGGGCGAGGTTGACGTAGATGCGGGTCGCCGTGGTCTCGGCGGCGGGTGCGGCGGCCGCGGCCGGGGAGGTGACGGTCGCCCGGGGCGCGGCGGGCCGACCGGCGCGCACCTCGCCGGTGGCGCCGTTCACGGTGACGAACTCACCCGCGGGGAGCTGGGTCGTGGCGGTGCGGGCGCCGACCACGCAGGGCACGC
>NZ_JARWRU010000819.1 GCF_029867845.1 Nocardia farcinica
TGTGCAGCTGCACTCGCTCGTCACCTTCCCGCCCGCGCGGCCCCGTCGTCTTCTCCGCCTCGCCCACCTCGGCGGGGTCTCGACGCTACCCGGTGCGAACCCGCCGCCACGCCCGCCGGGTCGGCGGGTGCTTTGACTCACACCTGTCCCTACCTTAACCTGAACGCCGTTCAAGATTGCTTGAACACCGTTCAAGTACGGCGGTCACCTCGGTCGAGGCAGCCGCCACGCCGACGATCTGTCCCGCCGGAAGGGAAAACGCCGTGACCCAGGCACCCGTTCAGACCGACATCCTCGAGATCGCGCGCGAGCAGGTGCTCGGGCGCGGCGAGGGGCTGACCCAGGAACAGACCCTCGCGGTGCTGCGGTTGGGCGACGACCGGCTGGAGGAGCTGCTCGCGCTGGCCCACGAGGTGCGCATGCGCTGGTGCGGTCCCGAGGTCGAGGTGGAGGGCATCATCAGCCTCAAGACCGGCGGCTGCCCCGAGGACTGCCACTTCTGCTCGCAGTCCGGCCTGTTCCAGTCGCCGGTGCGCGCCGCCTGGCTCGACATCCCCAGCCTGGTGGAGGCCGCCAAGCAGACCGCCAAGACCGGCGCCACCGAGTTCTGCATCGTCGCCGCCGTGCGCGGGCCGGACGCGCGGCTGATGGCGCAGGTCGCGGCGGGCGTCGAGGCCATCCGCAACGAGGTCGACATCCAGGTCGCCTGCTCGCTGGGCATGCTCACCCAGGAACAGGTCGACCAGCTGGCCGCCATGGGCGTGCACCGCTACAACCACAACCTCGAGACCGCCAGGTCGCACTTCCCGAACGTGGTCACCACGCACACCTGGGAGGAGCGCTGGGACACCCTGCGCATGGTCCGCGAGGCGGGCATGGAGGTGTGCTGTGGCGGCATCCTCGGCATGGGCGAGACCCTGGAGCAGCGCGCCGAATTCGCCGCCCAGTTGGCCGAACTCGAACCCGACGAAGTGCCGCTGAACTTCCTCAATCCGCGCCCGGGCACCCCCTTCGGCGACCTCGAGGTGCTGTCCGCCGCCGAAGCGCTCACGGCTGTGGCGGCCTTCCGGCTCGCGCTGCCGCGCACCATCCTGCGCTTCGCGGGCGGCCGCGAGATCACCCTCGGCGACCTCGGCGCCAAGCAGGGCATCCTCGGCGGCATCAACGCCGTCATCGTCGGCAACTACCTGACCACGCTCGGCAGGCCCGCCGAGGCCGACCTCGACCTGCTCGGCGAGCTGAAGATGCCGATCAAAGCGCTCAACGAAACCCTCTGAGGCGAGCGCGGCGCGATGGGTAGGGTCTTGGACATGGACGAGCGCTACAACCCGTTCACCGGCCGGCCGATCGTGCCCGGTGCCGACGACAGCGTGCCCGCGGCGGCGGCCCTCGGCCTGGAGCCGCCGCGCTACTGCGAGTCGTGCGGCAGGCGCATGGTCGTGCAGGTGAGCCCCGACGGCTGGTGGGCCGAGTGCTCCCGGCACGGCGTGCTCGACTCCGCGAGCCTGGAACGCCGCTGATGGCCGCAGGCGGTGGGTTGCGCGCGCCGGGAGTGCGCGCGGAGGCCTCGGCGGGACTGTGGGTGGTCGCGGCGGTGGTCGCGGTGAGCCTGGCGGCGGGCGCGCTGTGGGGGGTGACCGCCCCCACCGAACAACTGCTGGTGACCCAGCCGGGGCGCGGCTCGGCGCTGCTGGGGGAGAGCCTGCACCAGTTCGACGCGGTCGCGATGTTCGTCTGCTTCGGCGCGGTGACCGGCTTGCTCGCCGCGGTCGCGGTGTGGCGGCTGCTGCGGCCGGTGCGCGGGCCGCTGGTGCTGATCGGCTTGCTCGCCGGCTCGCTGATCGGCGCCTACGCGATGGCGTGGAGCGGGGAGACGGTCGCCGAGCTGCTGCACCCGCGAGCCGACGACCCGGCCGTCGGGACGATCGTCACGCTGCCCACCGGGATCGGCACCGGTCTGGCGCTGGTGGTGCAGCCGCTGGTCGCCGCCCTGGTGGTGCTGTTCTTCGTCGCGCTGAGCACCTCCGACGATCTGGGCACCGGCTACATCAGCTCGCTCGGCCGCACGGCGCCGACGCCGCAGTGGAGCGCGGTCCCCGCCTTCGATTCGCCGGGGGCGGTGGGCGATCAGCAGCCCCTCCCGCAGCCCCGGCCCGGCCAGGAGGCCGAGCGAGCCCGCTGACCGGATCAGCCGCGCCTGTCCGCGGCGACCTCGGCGACCCGGTCACGCAGGGCCTCGTTCTGCCTTCGCATGAGTGGTTCGTTGGCCGCGAGCAGGGGGGCGAGCGGACGCGCGAGCAGACCGCTGTAGGTGTCGCGGTGATGTACCACGGTCGTGTCCGCGTCCACCGCCTCCAGGCGGAATTCGTGCAGGCCGCTGAGGATCCGGGGATGCAGCAGTACGGCATCCCAGCGCAGCAGGCCGTACTCGTAGGCCACCACCGTCGGGCGTGCGGTGACCGCTCGTCCCGTCGGGCCGAGAATGCGGACAGTGAGCCGGGCGCCGGACTCCGGCCTGCCGCGCACCTGCTCGATGACCGGACTCCACCGCGGGTACGCGGCGAAATCGGTCAGCACGGACCAGACCTCGGCGCTCGGGGCCGCGATCACGATCTGCGTGGCCAGGGTGTTCGGCATCCGCGTCAACGGGTGACCTCCTGCCGCTCGGTGAGCCGCGCCGGTAGTGCGAACTCGACATGTTCCTCGGCGGTGCGCAGCGTTTCGACGCGCGTATAACCGTGTGCGGCCAGGGCGGTCAGCAACTCATCGACCAGTTCCTCCGGCGCGCTCGCGCCCGCGCTGACTCCGATGGTGCCCGCGGAGCCCAGCCAGTCCGGTCGCAGATGACCGGCGTCGGGCACCAGGTGGGCCGTGACCCCGCGGGCGGCGGCCACCTCGACCATGCGGATCGAGTTGCTCGAATTCGCCGATCCGACCACGAGGACGAGATCGGTGCGCTCGGCCAGGGCGGCCACCGCCCGCTGTCTGTTCTCGCTGGCGTAGCAGATGTCGCCGGCGGGAGCGGTCGCGGTGTCCGGGAACCGGGCCCGGAGCACGCCGGTGATCGCCTCGGTGTCGGTGATCGACAGGGTGGTCTGGGTCAGGATCGCGACCGGAGTGGCGGGATCCAGATCGAGTCGCTCGGCCGCACGCAGGTCCTCGACCACGATGGTCTGCGCGGGCGCCTCGCCGTAGGTGCCCTCCACCTCCTCGTGTCCGGCGTGACCGACCAGCAGCAGTGTGCGTCCTTCCCTGGCGAAGCGCCGAGCCTCCTGATGCACCTTCGCCACCAGCGGGCAGGTCGCATCGATGACGTCGAGGCGGCGCTCCCGGGCGGCGGCGCGGACGGTGGGGGACACCCCGTGCGCGGAGAAGACACACAGGGCGCCTTCCGGCACTTCCTGTTCGGAGTCGACGAAGACGACACCGCGTGCCTGTAATTCGGAGACCACGCGATGGTTGTGGACGATCTCCTTGCGGACGTAGACCGGTGGTCCCGCCTGCTCGAGCGCCTGCTCGACGATGGCGATCGCCCGGCGCACACCCGCGCAGAATCCGCGCGGGTCGGCCAGCAGCACGGTGCGCTCGTCGGAGGGGCCGGGCCTGCTGCCGGTCGAGGTGGTGCCTGCGGTCATGATCTTCCCTTCGGGACGATGGGGCGACGGCACGGTCATTCCGATGCCCGGCCGGAGACGACGGCCTCCAGTTGTCCGGCGTCGATCGGGCCGAGCAGGGTGCGGATGGGGACGGCACGGCCGAAGGTGGCTTTGATCTTGGCGCGCAGTTCGACGGCCAGCAGTGAGTCCAGTCCGAGCGAACGGAGCTTGGGGGCTCGGCGCACCAGCGAGACGTCGGTGATCCTGAGTGTCTCCATGATCAGCGACTCCACCTCGCTCGTGCGTTCGGCGGTCGAGGCGGTGGCTGCCGGCGCCGCGTCGTGCGGTGACGGTCCTGGCGCGGGCTCGTGCAGCTCCCGCAGCAGCGCGTCGCGGGCCAGCGAGGGATAGCGCGCCGTGACGCTCGCCCAGTCGGCCGGATAACAGACCGGCATGTCGTGTCCGTACTCGCCGAGCACGTGCCACAGGAAGCCGAGCCCGTCCTGCACGTCGATCTGCTCGACCCCGTCGGGCGCGAACTCCCGGTCCGAGTCGAGGTCGCGTAGCATGCCGGGCCCGGACCAGAAACCCCAGCGCACACCGGCCGAGCGCACGTCGGCCGCCGCGGCCAGCACCCCTTCCATCGCGGCGTTGGCCGCCCCGTAGTGGGCGAACTGCGGGGAGGGCAGCACCGCCGAGGCCGAGGAGTAGGCGACGAGCATCCGGGCGTCGCAGCGCCGGGCGAGCTCCAGCAGGTGCCGGGTGCCGTCGACCTTCGGCCCGAGTACCCGCACCCAGTCCGCGTGGGTGAGTTCGGTGAGTGGTCCCGCCGACAACCTGCCCGCCAGCTGGAACAGATGGGTCTCGGTCGCGCGGAGCTCGGCGAGCCGGTTCGCGATCGTCTCGACCGACGCGGGATCGGCGATGTCGCACCGGAGGTAATGGATCTCGGGGTGCTCGCCCAGATCGTCGGTCTGCGGATGCGTACGAGTGCCGACGAGCACGACCCGGGAGAACGACCGGCCGAGCAGGTCGCGCGCGAGCTGCCTGCCCAGACCACCCGCCCCGCCGACGACCACCGCGACACGGCGGCCGGCATCGGTCGGGGCGGTGGCTCGCCGGTGCGGCGGGTGAATCGCCGCGTCCTCGTCCAGGCGGGCTGTCGCGTGGGGGGACAGTGCCCGCGGCCAGGTGACCGGGTCCGCCCGCGTCGGTTCCGTGGTGTCCGCCTCCGCCCTCAGCAGGTCGGGCAGCGCCCGCACCGCGTCGTAACCCTCGGGCAGCCGCTTGCTCCCGATGCCGCGCGGCCCGAACTCGGGGTCGCGCCACACCACGGCGAGTTCGGCCCTCCGGTCCGCCCGCGCGCGGACCAGCGCCGACCACGCCGCGCCGCGTCGCGCACGTGGCGCGGCGGGAGCGCGAGTGGCCGACAGCCGTGCCGCCCGGAAGAGCCCGCCCGTGTCGCGACGGAGGCGGTGCTCACCGCGCCCGGCGAGTTCGAGCACCGAGGGAAGCGCCCCCAGCGGACCTGTCCCCGCGACGGCGATGCCGACGACCTGGAGGGCGGGGAACTCGTAGGGCAGGGCGCCTGCAAGTGAGAACGCGAACGAGGCGGCAGCGGAGCGGAATTCGTCTCCCCTGGTCTCGGAGAGCGTGGCCTCGGAGAGCGTGGTCTCGGAGAGCGCGTTCTCGGAGAGCGCGGCGGGATCGACGGCGACCGTGCCGTCGTCGGCGGCATCGGCCGGTTCGATGTCGTCGGTGACCAGCGCGAGCGGCACACCGGCCTCGCCTGCGGCGCGGGCAAGGTGGGCCAGCACCATACCGAGTGCGGCGAGACGATCGGTGGCCGAAGAGCCGGGCGTCCCCACGCCGCCGCGCAGGTCGACGATCAGCTCTGCCCCGGGACCCACGGCCGCCACCACGGCCTCGCACGCCGCTTCCGCCCGCGGGGGGTCGACGGCGGCGACATCCAGCGCCTCGCCCAGACGCGTGCCCCGCAGTCGCACGATGTGGCGGTCCACCCGGCGTGCCGACAGTGCGAGGGGAACCCAGGTGCGATGCAGCGGCGCGATATCGGGAGCGGCGGCAAGCGGCCGGATACGCAACCCCGCGCAGTGCACCGCCAGCCTGCCTTCCGCGTCGAGGACGGCCACGTCGTAGCCGTCGCCGGTGGCGTTCGGCGCGATGACGGTGCGGGCGCGCCCGGAAGGCAGCGGCCGGTGGAAGGTGAGCGTGTCGACGCCTTCGAAGAAGAACGACGCCCGTGGCGACAGCCCGGCGGCCATCCGGTAGCGCACGGCGGCGACCCCGTGCAGCGCGGCGTCCAGCAGCGCCGGATCGATGCCGCGGCCGAGCCCGCAGGAGGTGGTGAGCTCGGATTCGACGTGCGCGTGGGTATCCGAGGCCCACAGTTCGACGATCGACCGGAACGGCCCGGTCCAGGCATTGCCCGCGGCGGCGAAAGCGGCGTAGAACTCGTCGACGGGGATGGGAGTGAGATCCAACGGCAGGGGGAGCGTCACCGGGACCGGATCACCTACCGCCTCCACGACCGCCGTGGCACACAATGCCGGTTCGCCGTCGCGGCCGGTGCTGAACGACACCCGGACGTCGTCCTGCTCGCGGGTGATGGTGAGTGTCAGTTCCGTGGTGTCCTCGTCGAGAGCCACCGGTTCGAGGAAGCGGACATCGTGCAGACGGACCGTGTCTCCGGTCCGGCCCAGCGCGTCGGCCAGACAGCCGAGTGTCAGCGTGCCCGGCGCGACGGCCTCCCCGCGCACCCGGTGTCCGGTGAGGAGCCGCACTTGTTCGCCGGTGAAGCGATAGACGAATCGGTCGGCGTCCCGGGCGCCCGTACCCTGGTGCGCCGCCGGGCGCAGCGAGGGGATCGGGCGCGCCGCACGGGACCAGGTGAGTGCCGCGGCGAGTTCGGAACTCCACGGCGGCAGCCGCTTCGGGCGGAACGGCACCTGGGCGGTGAACAGCGCGCCGAGCGTCGTGCGCAGGAAGCCGGCATCGGCCGCGGCGTCGATGGCGACGACGAGACCGGGGAACTGGCCGCGCAGATGTGCGGCCAGCACCGGGCGCGGCCCGATGTCGATCACGACGCCGTGTCCGTCCTCGGCGAGACGTCCGGCCACCGGCGGCAACTCCACGCGCCTGCCGAGATTGGCGGGCCAGTGCCCGGCCTCGATCACCGCGCCCGCGCGCGCCCCGGCCCCGACGGTGGAGCTGTAGAAGGGGATCGGCGTGGTGCGGTCACCGATGGCGGTGGCGGGCTCGAAGGCCCGCACGGCCCGTTCGACGAACCGGCTGTGCGAGCCGAACACGACCTCGAGCGGACGTGCGTCGTAGCCGTGGCAGGCGGCCGCCGTGCCGACCTCGTCGACGCGATCGCTCGCGCACGCCACCACCACACAGTGCGCGCTGTTCACCACCGCCACGTCGGCCACGTCGGGCAGCCACCGCGCGTCGTCACGCACGTTTTCGCCGGTGATCACGATCATCGCGGTGTCACGGGCGTACTCGCGCACCGCCTCGGTGCGAGCCGCGAGCAGGCGCGCGCCCTCCCGCGCGGTGAGAGCTCCGGCGACGACCGCCGCGGCCAGATCGCCGAAACTGTGTCCGGCCACCGCGTCCGGGACGATGCCGTAGTCGCGGAGCGTCTCGGCGACGGCCACCTGGGTGGCGAAGGTCGCGTAGGGCTGGAGCGCGGGCGGGATGTCCCCGTCACCGTCGAGCAGCGCGCGTTCGTGTTCCGACATGTGCGCGCGCACCGTCGCGTAGGTTTCGCGCAGGTGGGCGCGCAGGATCGGATCGGCGACCGTCGAGGGGCCGAGCCACTGTGCGCCGAAACCGCCGAAGGCGAACACCACGGTGGGCTTCTCCCCCCAGACGGCGCCGAGCAGGCCCGGGTGGCCGTCCCCGGCGTCGCCCTCGAGGTCGACCCGCCGGTCATCGGCGCTGTGGTTGACCCGGTAGGCCAGGGCGGCGTCGAGGACGCGCGGGGGGGGGGGGGGGGCCCGGCGCGGGGGGGGCGCCCCGCCCCCCCCCGGGCCGGGGGGGGGGGGGGGGGGGAACCCCGGGGGGGGGGGGGGGGGGGGGGGCGGCGCGGCG
>NZ_JARWRU010000820.1 GCF_029867845.1 Nocardia farcinica
TCCGCCGCTGCTTATTGTATAGCCCCCCCGTTTTGTGTGATTCCGCCGCGGGGGGGGGGGTGCCCGGCGGCGCGCTAAACCCCCCTCCCGCGGGGGGTGTGGGGGGTTCTCCGTGCTCGTTTGGGGGTGCCGCGGCGCCTACATCGAGGCGATGAGCCGCTCCACCCGCTCGTCGACCGACCGGAACGGGTCCTTGCACAGCACGGTGCGCTGCGCCTGGTCGTTGAGCTTGAGGTGCACCCAGTCGACGGTGAAGTCGCGACCGGCCTCCTGGGCGGCGGTGATGAAGTCGCCGCGGAGCTTGGCGCGGGTGGTCTGCGGCGGGGTGTCCACCGCGGCGTCGACCGCCTCGTCCTCGGTGATCCGCTTGGCCAGGCCCTTGCGCTGCAGCAGGTCGAACACGCCGCGGCCGCGCTTGATGTCGTGATAGGCCAGGTCGAGCTGGGCGATCTTCGGGTCGGACAGCTCCATGTTGTAGCGGTCCTGATAGCGCTGGAACAGCTTGCGCTTGATCACCCAGTCGATCTCGGTGTCGACCTTGGCGAAGTCCTGCGCCTCCACCGCGTCCAGAGCCCGGCCCCACAGGTCGACGACCTGGTCGATCTGCGGATCGCGGTCACGATTGCGCAGGTGCTCGACCGCGCGGGCGTAGTACTCGCGCTGGATGTCCAGCGCGCTGGCCTGCCGTCCGCCCGCCAGGCGCACGGGCCTGCGGCCGGTGAGGTCGTGGCTGACCTCGCGGATGGCCCGGATCGGATTGTCGAGGGCGAAGTCGCGGAAGGACACGCCCGCCTCGATCATCTCCAGCACCAGCGCCGCGGTGCCCACCTTGAGCATCGTGGTGGTCTCGGACATGTTCGAGTCGCCCACGATGACGTGCAGTCGCCGGTACTTCTCGGCGTCGGCGTGCGGCTCGTCGCGGGTGTTGATGATCGGCCGCGAACGGGTGGTCGCCGAGGAGACGCCCTCCCAGATGTGCTCGGCCCGCTGCGACAGGCAGAAGGTGGCCGCCTTCGGCGTCTGGAGCACCTTGCCCGCGCCGCAGATCAGCTGGCGGGTGACCAGGAACGGCAGCAGCACGTCGGAGATCCGGGAGAATTCCCCGGCCCGCACCACGAGGAAGTTCTCGTGGCAGCCGTAGGAGTTGCCCGCGGAGTCGGTGTTGTTCTTGAACAGGTAGATGTCACCGCCGATCCCCTCTTCGGCGAGCCGCTGCTCGGCGTCGATGAGCAGATCCTCGAGCACCCGCTCCCCCGCCCGGTCGTGCGTGACCAGCTGATGCAGGCTGTCGCACTCGGCAGTCGCGTACTCGGGATGCGAGCCGACGTCGAGATAGAGGCGAGCACCGTTGCGGAGGAACACGTTCGAGCTACGGCCCCAGGACACCACCCGGCGGAAGAGGTACCGGGCAACTTCGTCGGGGGACAGCCGACGGTGACCGTGGAAGGTGCATGTCACACCGAACTCGGTCTCGATCCCCATAATTCGTCGCTGCACTCTTCGAGGTTACAGCCAACAGCGCCGGTAGCGGGGCGGTCGGACAACAGCCAGGCACACGTCTTCACAACGATTCGGGGTGGCACCGGCGTTTCCGTCCGGTACTCGCGCGTTTCCGGGCGAAATTCTCCTGCCCGGAAAACGCGAAGGGTCCGCGCGCGAACCGATGGCTCGCGCACGGACCCTTCGGGTGATTTCCGTCGCTTTCCGGCCCGATTTCACCCGGTGGACTCAGCCGGTGGACTCAGCCGGCGGAATCGCCCGATTCCTCTGCGCCGTCCGGCGGCAGTTCCACCGTGGTGGTGGCCTTCTTCGCCGCCGCATCCGCACCGTCGCCCGCCGAATCGGCGGCGAGCAACTGCTCGAGCGTGGCCGTCGGCACCCGCCGGAACGCCCGGCGCGGCCTTGCCTGCTCCAGGGTGGCGACCTCGAGCTGCGGGACGCCGATGGTGCGCTTGTCCTTCTCGGCCTCGGGGATGGCGGCCTGCAGGGCCTTGACCGCGATCCCGATCGCCGCACCCAGCTCGAGGCCGGGTTTGTAGGACCCCTTCAACGCCGTGACGATGGGCTCGGTGGTGCCGCCCATGACCACGAACTCGCGCTCGTCCACGATCGACCCGTCGTAGGCGATGCGGAACAGCACCGCCTGCGGCGGCTCGTCGGCGTAGCCGACCTCGGCCACACAGATCTCCACCTCGAACGGCTTGAGCTGGTCGTTGAAGATCGAGCCGAGGGTCTGCGCGTAGGCGTTGGCCAGCGCACGGCCGGTGACATCGCGCCGGTCGTACTGGTAGCCCCGCAGGTCGGCCTGCAGGATGCCACCGCGGCGCAGGCTCTCGAACTCGTTGTACTTGCCCACCGCGGCGAACCCGATGCGGTCGTAGAGCTCGCTGACCTTGTGCAGCGTGGCCGAGGGATTCTCGGCCACGAACAGCACGCCCTTGTCGTAGGTCAGCACGATCACGCTGCGACCCCGAGCGATGCCCTTGCGGGCGAGCTCGGTCTTGTCCCGCATGATCTGCTCGGCGGACGCGTAGTACGGCAGCGTCATGCGCGGGCACCCCCTTCCTGGGCCGCGGTGCGATCGGCCACGATGCCGCGGGCGATCTCGGCCAGACGCTCCTCGGCCACCTCGAGCGCGCCCTCGGCGTCGATCACGACCGCGGTCGGGTAGATCCCGCGCAGCAGGTCGGGACCGCCGGTGGCGGTGTCGTCGTCGGCGGCGTCGTAGAGCGCCTCGACGGCGATCCGCAACGCCCGGTCCTGGTCGATCCCCTTGGCGTACAGCTTCTTCAGCGAGGTCTTGGCGAACATCGACCCCGAACCCACAGCGGTGTACCCGAAGCGTTCCTCACTGCGCCCGCCGACCACGTCGTAGGACACGATGCGCCCGGCCCGATCCGGGTCGGAGGCGACGCGCTCGTCGTAGCCGACCAGGACCGGCACCACGGCCAGGCCCTGCATCGCGGCGGGGAAGTTGTCGCGCACCATCTTCGACAGCTTGTTGGCCTTGCCGTCGAAGGTGAGGGGCACGCCCTCGATCTTCTCGTAGTGCTCGAGCTCCACCGCGAACAGACGCACCAGCTCCACGGCCATGCCCGCGGTGCCCGCGATACCGGCCGCGGAGAAGGTGTCGGTGATGTACACCTTCTCCATGTCCCTGCTGGCCAACAGATTTCCCTGGGTTGCCCGGCGATCGCCGGCGATCAGCACGCCGCCGCGGTAGCTGACCGCGACGATGGTGGTGCCGTGCGGGGCGATGTCCCTAGCGACGGGGGGGCGCCCCCCCCCCCCGGGGGGGCCGCGGGTGGCGCGCTAGATTTTGGGAAACAAAAAAGACGGGGGGGGGGGGGAGGGCTGGTGGTGTGAGGGGAAACAGGGAGCGCC
>NZ_JARWRU010000821.1 GCF_029867845.1 Nocardia farcinica
CGCGGGCGCGGTTTTCCTCCCCCCGGCTGGGGCTGCGCTTGCGCCGCGGCCCGCTTGTGGGCCCCCCCCCGCGGCGCCCCCCCCCCGGCCCGGTCGGCGAAGGCGCGCAACGCCTCGGGACCGCCGAGCAGGGGCACCAGGTTGGCCCCGGAGAAGCACAGCGACTCCGCGGGCCCCTCGCGCGTCCACATCTCACCGAGACCGTCACGCGTGTCGAGACCGAACTCCTGCACACGCGCGGCCACCATGCACGTGGCGATGGGATCGGCGTCCAGCACCCGAAGCACCTGCGCCAGTTCCCGGTTCGCCAGCGGACGCGCGGCAAGCACCTTCGCCCGACGCGTCGGCTCCCGCAGACTCCGCACATCCAACAGCCTGCCACGAACCGCGCCCCGGCGGTACAGATAGCGGGAAAGCGCTGGTCAGCTTACGGTGACGACCGGAGATCCGCCGGTGCCCTCGCCCTCGCCCATCTGCTCGGCGATGCGCATGGCCTCTTCGATCAGCGTCTCCACGATCTGGTGCTCGGGGACGGTCTTGATGACCTCACCCTTGACGAAGATCTGGCCCTTGCCGTTGCCGGAGGCCACCCCGAGATCGGCCTCCCTCGCCTCGCCGGGACCATTGACCACGCAGCCCATGACGGCCACCCGCAGCGGCACCTCCATCCCCTCCAGACCGGCGCTGACCTCGTTGGCCAAGGTGTACACGTCGACCTGGGCGCGACCGCAGGACGGACAGGAGACGATCTCGAGCTTGCGGGGGCGCAGGTTCAGCGACTGCAGGATCTGCCCGCCGACCTTGACCTCCTCGGCGGGCGGGGCCGACAGCGACACCCGGATGGTGTCGCCGATGCCCTCGCTGAGCAGCGCGCCGAAGGCCACCGCCGACTTGATGGTGCCCTGGAAGGCCGGGCCCGCCTCGGTGACGCCGAGGTGCAGCGGGTAGTCGCACTGCGCGGCCAGCTGCCGGTAGGCCTCCACCATGATCACCGGGTCGTTGTGCTTGACCGAGATCTTGATGTCGCCGAAGCCGTGTTCCTCGAACAGGCTCGCCTCCCACAGCGCCGACTCCACCAGCGCCTCGGGGGTGGCCTTGCCGTACTTCTCCATCATCCGCTTGTCCAGCGAGCCCGCGTTGACGCCGATGCGGATGGGGATGCCCGCCGCGCCTGCCGCCTTGGCGACCTCCTTGACCCGGCCGTCGAACTCTTTGATGTTGCCCGGGTTGACGCGCACGGCCGCGCAGCCCGCGTCGATGGCGGCGAAGATGTAGCGCGGCTGGAAATGGATGTCGGCGATGACCGGGATCTGACTCTTGCGCGCGATCGTCGCCAGCGCGTCGGCGTCCTCCTGGCGCGGGCACGCCACCCGCACGATGTCGCAGCCCGCGGCGGTGAGTTCGGCGATCTGCTGGAGGGTGGCATTGACGTCGTGGGTCTTGGTGGTGGTCATCGACTGCACGGAGATCGGGTGATCGCTGCCCACGCCGACGTTGCCCACCTTCAACTGGCGGGTCTTGCGACGCGGAGCGAGCACTGCCGCCGGAGCCGCAGGCATCCCCAATCCGATGGTGCTGGTCACTGTCGCCTGCCTACTTTCGCTGCGTTCTCTGTCACTGCGTTCACCTCGCCGCGGGTGCTTCCCTGCGTTCCGCGGCGTGCTGCCGTGGGCCTGCGCGGCATGCCGCGGGGGCCGTATCCTCTCCCGAGCTTAGTCACCGAGCGGAGCGCCGCCGCCCGCGTGAGGTCGATGACACATGGCACGGTACCCGCATCGCACGCGCGGCGCGGCCCGTGCGGACGCCACCACGGCCGATCACGGGCGCTCTGTCCGAGGTGTCCACCCGGTCAGGGGAACAGCCGGATGGGATTGATGATGTCGGCGGCGAGCGTCAGCACCATGTACGAGCCGCCGAGGACCACGGCCACATAGGTCAGCGGTAGCAACTTCAGGAAGTCGACCGGGCCGCCGGGGGCGAGGCCGCGCAGGCCGCGCACGGTGTTGCGCACCTTCTCGTAGAGCACGACGGCGATGTGACCGCCGTCCAGCGGCAGCAGCGGCAGGATGTTGAAGGCGCCGAGGAAGAAGTTCAGGCTGGCCAGCATCAGCACGAAGACCTCCCACAGGCCCGCCTCCGCGCTCTCGCCGCCGATGCGGCTGGCGCCGTAGATGCTGACCGGGGTCTCCGGGTCGCGTTCGCCGCCGGTGACCGCCTCCCAGAGCGCGGCCACCTTGGCCGGCATCTGGGCCAGCGCCTCGAAGGTGCGCACGAACAGGTCGCCGGTGAACGAGGCGGCGGCGGGGACGGCCTCGACCGGGCCGTACTCGGTGACCGGGGGCGGGGCGTCCAGGGTGATGCCGATGGCGCTGATCTGCCTGGTCGAGCCGTCGGTGCCGTAGCGCAGCACC
>NZ_JARWRU010000822.1 GCF_029867845.1 Nocardia farcinica
CCCCTGACCCGCGCCCCGCCGTGGGGGGGGGCGCCCCCGCCCGCGCCCCCCCCCCCCCCCCCCCCCCCCCCCCCCCCCCCCCCCCCCCCCGCCCCCCCCCCCGCCCCCCCCACCCCCCCCCCCCCCCCCCCCCCCCCCCCGCCCGCGGGCCCGGGGCCCGGACTCGGTGATGCCACTGCGTGCGGCCTGCGTACGGAGCGGACGCTCCGCCGCGGGCCGGAACCGCTTCGCGGCTTACACGTCGAAGTAGAGCTCGAACTCGTACGGGTGCGGACGCAGGTTGACCGGAGCGATCTCGTTGTTGCGCTTGAGGTCGATCCAGGTCTCGATCAGGTCGGGGGTGAAGACGTTGCCCTCGGTCAGGTAGTCGTGATCCTGCTCGAGACGGTCGATGACCGACGCCAGGCTGGTGGGGGCCTGCGGGATGTTCTTGGCCTCCTCCGGCGGGAGCTCGTAGAGGTCCTTGTCGACGGGGGCGTGCGGCTCGATCTTCTTCTTGATGCCGTCCAGGCCGGCCATCAGCATGGCGGCGAAGGCCAGGTAGGGGTTGCCCGAGGAGTCCGGCGCGCGGAACTCGATGCGCTTGGCCTTCGGGTTGTTGCCGGTGATCGGGATGCGGACCGCGGCGGAGCGGTTGCGCTGCGAGTACACCAGGTTGATGGGGGCCTCGTAGCCCGGCACCAGGCGGTGGTAGGAGTTCACGGTCGGGTTGGTGAACGCCAGCAGCGAGGGCGCGTGGTGCAGGATGCCGCCGATGTAGTGGCGGGCGATGTCGGACAGGCCACCGTAGCCGGCCTCGTCGTGGAACAGCGGCTTGCCGTCCTTCCACAGCGACTGGTGGGCGTGCATGCCCGAGCCGTTGTCACCGAAGAGCGGCTTCGGCATGAAGGTGACGGTCTTGCCTTCCTGCCACGCGGTGTTCTTGACGATGTACTTGAACAGCTGCAGGTCGTCGGCCGCGCCGAGCAGGGTGTTGAACTTGTAGTTGATCTCGGCCTGACCGGCGGTGCCGACCTCGTGGTGGCCGCGCTCGAGCTCGAAGCCCGCGTTCTGCAGGTTGGTCGAGATCTTGTCGCGCAGGTCGACGTAGTGGTCGTAGGGCGCGACGGGGAAGTAGCCGCCCTTGTTGCGGACCTTGTAGCCGCGGTTGAGGGTGCCGTCCGGGTTGACCTCGGCGCCGGTGTTCCAGGAGCCGGAGACGGACTCGATCTTGTAGAAGGAGCCGTTCATCGACGAGTCGTAGCGGATCGAGTCGAAGATGTAGAACTCCGCCTCGGCGCCG
>NZ_JARWRU010000823.1 GCF_029867845.1 Nocardia farcinica
CATCGCGCAGTACGTGGAACTCGACGGTCCGATCGACCTGGACCTGCTCGCGTCGGCCTCGCGGCGGGCGGGCCGCGAGTTCGGCACCGGCTACCTGCGGCTGATCGAGGTCGACGGGCTGCCCTACCAGCTGGTCGACACCACCATCGAGCACCAGTTGCCCGTCGTGGACCTGCGGGCCGAGCCGGACCCGGCCGCGGCGGCGCTGGACTGGATGCGCGCCGAGTACACCGCCCCGGTCGACCTGCTCGGCGAGCGTCTCGGCGCCTTCGCCATGCTGCGCCTGGCCGACGAGCGCTGGTACTGGTACCAGCGCATCCACCACATCGTGCTCGACGGCTTCGGCGCGGTCACCATGCTGCGCCGCATCGCCGAGCTGTACAACGCGGGAGTGCGCGGGCAGCAGCCGCCGCCCGGCCGCGCGCACGACCTGCGCCGGATCGTGGAAATCGATGCGGCCTATCGCGACTCGGACCGCTTCCACGCCGACGCGGGCTACTGGCGCGAGCACCTGGCGGGCATGCCGCAGGCGATCGGCCTGGCCGGGCGCACTGCCCCGGTGGACGCGCACCCGATCCTGGCCGCGGGCGAGCTGCCCGCCGCCACCGCCGCCCTGCTCGATCAGCGGGTGGCGGCGGAGAACTCCGGCGTCGCGCCCGTGGTGGTCGCCGCCTTCGCCGCCTATGTGGCCGCCATGACCTGCTCGGAGGAGGTCTCGCTGTCGCTGCCGGTGTCCGGGCGCACCACCGCCGTGCTGCGCGACTCCGGCGGCATGGTCGCCAACGTGGTGCCGCTGCGGCTGCGCGCGGGCTCGGGGGTGAGCACCGGCGAGCTGATCCGCGCCGCGCAGACCGAGCTGACCTCGGCGCTGCGCAGGCAGCGCTACCGCCAGGAGGACATCGCCCGCGACCTGGGCTGGGCGGTGGACGAGGGCGGCTCGTTCGGGCCAACCGTGAACCTGATGACGATCGACACCGGGATCACCTTCGGCGAGGTCGTCGGCCGCACCCACGTGCTGACCTCCGGCATGATCGACGACCTGTTCCTCAATCTGTACCCGGGTGTGGGCGGGGAGACCACCCACATCGACTTCCAGGCCAACCCCAACCTCTACGACGCCGGCGAGCTCGTCGCCCACCACCGCCGCTTCCTGGCCTTCCTGCACGACTTCCTCGCCGCCGCACCAGGCACTGCCTGGCGTGCCGTGCCACTGCTCGACGAGGCCGAACGGGCCGCGTTGGTCCCCGCCCGCGGACCCGAGGGCGCCGCCGTGCGCACCCTGCCGCAGATCCTGCTCGACGGCGCCGCCCGCGATCCCGGCGCGGTGGCGGTGCGCGCCGACGGGCGCACGCTGACCTACCGGGAGGTGCTGGCCTACGCCTCCCGCGTCGCCCGCCTGCTCATCGAGCACGGCGCGGGCCCGGAACGCGCGGTGGCCGTGGCGATCCCGCGCTCGGTGGAATCGGTGCTGGCGACCTGGGCGGTGGCGCTGACCGGCGCGGCCTTCACCCCGATCGATCCCGCCCTGCCCGCCGACCGCATCGAGCACATGATCGCCGACAGCGCGGTGGTCGCGGGCCTGACCGTCGCCTCCGCGCGGCCCGCCCTGCCCGGCCGCATCACCTGGCTGACCCTCGACGACCAGCAGACCGCCGAGATCGTCGCCGACCAGGACCCCACGCCCGTCACCGACGCCGACCGTCTCGCCCCCGTCCACCCCGACCACATCGCCTACCTGATCTACACCTCCGGCTCCACCGGCCTGCCCAAGGCCGTCATGGTGGCCCATCGCGGGCTGGCGAACCTGGTGGCGGGCTCGGGGTCGGTGTTCGAGGTGGACGCTGCCTCGGTGGTCGCGCACGCCGTCTCACCCAGCTTCGACATCTCGGTCGAGGAACTGCTGGTCGCCTTCGCGGCCGGGGCGAGTGTCGCGGTGGTGCCGCCGAGCGTCTACGCGGGCGAGGACCTGGCGGCGGTGTTGCGCGCCCATCGCGTCACCTGCCTGAACGTCACCCCCGCCGTGGTCGCCGCGCTCGCCCCCGCGGACCAGCCCCCCCAGCGGACGGTCGAGGTCGGCGGCCCCGGCCGCGCGCCCCCCCCCCGGTGCGGAGGGGGGGGGGCGGGGGGG
>NZ_JARWRU010000824.1 GCF_029867845.1 Nocardia farcinica
CCCCTTTCGCGGGCGCTTGGACCCCCCCGGCCGTTTTTTTTTGGGCCCCCCGCCCGGGGGCGGGGGGGCTTGGGGGGCGCCCGCGAGCGGACCGAAAGACCGCCTGGGCTAGGGCGGCTCCGGCGCCCACGGGGCGGCCGCTTCGGTCATTCGCGCACCAGGTTGCCCCGGGCGAATTCCGACCCGCCCCACACCCCGGACTGTCCGGTCTCGGCCGCGAACTCGCCGCAGGCGACCCGGATCGGGCAGCCGGCGCAGATCCGGCGGGCGTAGTCGAAGTCCTCGGAGGGGAACGGGAACCAGGCGTCGTGGTTGGGGTCGCCCCGGCAGGCGGCGCGGTGCCAGTCGCGGGCGTCGGACAGCGGCAGCAGGTCGGCGAGTACCCGCTGGGCCGCGGTGGGCAGGGTTCGGACGGTCATGATCGCGGTCTCCTTTCGAGTGCGGGTGTCGTTCATGCGGGCTGCTGCTCCCAGGCGGGCAGCTGCTTCCAGATCTCGCGCTGGCGCTTGCGCAGCGGGTCGGGCGCCTTGGGCTGCCACAGCAGCCGCATCCGGGCCTCCTCCGGCGTGCGGTCGGCCTTGCGGGTGTTGCAGGGCGCGCAGCAGGCGATCAGGTTGTCCCAGGTGTTGGGGCCGCCCCGGCTGCGCGGGCGGATGTGGTCGACGGTGTGCGCCCGGCCCGCGCAGTAGCCGCACCGGTTGCCGTCGCGACGCAGCACGCCCGCCATCGTCGCCCGGCTGTCGTCGCGCACCACCACGGCGCGCTCGAGGAAGACGTAGCGCAGCAACCGGATGGTCTGCGGCAACGCCAGCTCGAGCCGCTGCGACCGGATCGGCACGTAGGGCTCGCGTGCGACCACGGTCTCGGCAACGCCGTTGACCAGCAACGCGACGGCCCGGTCCGCGCCGACCTCGTCCAGCGCCTCGTAGGAGGCGTTGAGCACCAGCACGGGGCTGTGTATCCAGTTGTCCACGGGTACGGCCACCTCGGTGGCGGTTCGGAACGGCATCGGGCTCCCCCAGGGTCGTGCGGAATCTCTCGTGTGGATCTCGAAGGACGGGTCCGGCCTGGCGCTCGGCGGCTCGGCGATCGGTGCGCGGACGGCGCAGGATGTCGCAGGCGATCACCGGGCAGTACGGCTCGGCGTTCGGAACGGCTCGGCGTTCGGATGGCTCGGAAACGGACGGCTCGAAAGCAGCAGGCCGAGAGCGCGGCTGCCGTGAACGCGGAAAGACGGGCGAGGGTGAGCGGGTGGCCGATCAGTGACCGGCGTGCGCGGCCTCGGGTGAGCGCCTCGCGGCTCCCGGCAGGCGGCCGTCACCGTGTTCGCTGGACTTCCGCTGCTGCGCAACGGTTTTCATGTCGATCGGTCGATTCGACGGCATCGGCCACCCCCTTTCCCTGCGGTCGGTGACTACGGCCCCGGACGGGGCTGCGCGGTGTGGACTCACATGGTGGCACGACCGGCGCGGCGCTGTCGCCTCATTTTCCCGCCCGGTCAGAGCATGCGAGCGATGTCCTCGATCGGGGTGGCGCTCAGCGATGCGAAGACGTGATCGGCGGCGGCGAAGTCGGCGTCGGCGGTCATCGGATTCGGCACCGCCACCACCGTGAGACCCGCCGCCTTCGCAGCGGTGACGCCGTGTACGGAGTCCTCGACGGCGACGGCCTCGGACGCGTCGACGCCGAGTTCACGCAGTGCGAGTACATAGACCGCGGGATCGGGCTTGGTGCGCGGCACCCGGTCGCCGGTGGCGACGGCATGGAAACGTGACGCCAGCCCGAGCCGCTCCAAGTGCCCGGTGACCCAGTCGTGACCGGAACTCGACGCGAGCCCGATGCCGAGCCCGAGGTCATCGGCCTGGTCGAGCCACGACTCGACGCCCGGCCGCACGGTCTCGGCCTCGATCAGCGCGTGATGACGGGCGACCCGCGCGGCCAGGATCGCCTCCCGGTCCGTCACCGCGAAACCGAGTTGTTCCTCGAGCTGGGACCACGGGTCCCAGGCGGCGTCGAGCGTGCCGATGGTCTGCACCCACAGCCGCCGGTCCAGGGTTGCGCCCAGCGCGGTGTAGGTCTCGTGCCAGGAGAGGAATTCCGAGCTCTCGGTGTCGAGGATGGTGCCGTCGAAATCGAAGATCACCGCGCGCAGAGTCACTTCGTCACTGTATGTCGCCGACGGGCGCGTGCACCCGGGGTACGGCGAGGACGCGTGTGCGACGACGCGAGCCGCACCCCCGGCCGTTCGCCGGTGCGGCTACCCGGCCGCGATGGGTGATGTGGTCATCCG
>NZ_JARWRU010000825.1 GCF_029867845.1 Nocardia farcinica
GGGGGGGATCTTCGGCTGGGTGGCCGACTCGGCCGCCGTCATCGACGCATTCGCCGCCGCCACCCCGACCAGCACCTCCGCATAGTCCGGCCACCCCCGCGCGCAAGGAAAGCCCATGTCCGTCGACACGAAACTCCCCGACGAATCCAGCCCCGTCACCCGGCTGTCGCTGCCGTGGTGGACCAGGGGCGACACCAATGCCTTCTTCGGGTTGTCGTTCAACATCCTCGTCAATGTCCTGACCCTCACCACGCTGTCGATCGCCGTGGTGCACATCCCCAGCGGCGACGTCCTCGGCACCGTGCTGCCCGCCCTCGGCCTGGCCCTGGTCCTGGGCAACCTCTACTACATGCTGCTGGCGCGCAGGCTCGCCCGGCGCGAGAACCGCGACACCGTCACCGCCCTGCCCTACGGGCCCAGCGTCCCGCACATGTTCATCGTCGTCTTCGTGGTGATGCTGCCCATCTACCTGAAGACCGGCGACGCGCTGCGAGCCTGGTCGGCCGGTCTGGCCTGGGCGTTCATGATCGGCATCATCGTGATGATCGGCGCCTTCGTCGGCCCGTTCATCCGCCGGATCACCCCGCGCGCGGCCATGCTCGGCACCCTGGCAGGCATTTCCGTCACCTTCATCGCCATGCGCCCCGCCGCACAGATGTGGGAGGCGGCCTGGATCGGTCTGCCCGTGCTGGCGATCATCCTGATCGGCTTCTTCACCGACGCCAAGCTGCCGGGCAACATCCCCGTCGGCCTGGTCGCCCTGCTCGTCGGCACCGCCATCGGTTGGATCGGCGGCTTCATGTCGGCCCCCGACGTCGCCGAGGCCGCCCGCGACATCGCCCTCGGGCTGCCCGACCTGCGCCTGGACCTGCTCTTCGACGGCCTGAGCAATCTGGCCCCGCTGCTGGCGACCGCCATCCCGCTCGGCGTCTACAACTTCACCGAGGCCATGAGCAATGTGGAGAGCGCCGCCGCCGCGGGCGACAACTACAACCTGCGCAGTGTCCTGCTGGCCGACGGCCTCGGCGCCGTCATCGGCTCCGGCTTCGGCTCGCCCTTCCCGCCCGCGGTCTACATCGGTCACCCCGGCTGGAAGGACGCGGGCGGCCGCACCGGCTACTCGCTGGCCAGCGGCGCGGTCATCGGCCTGATGTGCCTGCTCGGCCTGTTCGGCCTGCTCGCCACCCTGCTGCCGATCCCCGCCATCGTGCCGATCCTGCTCTACATCGGCCTGCTCATCGGCGCCCAGGCCTTCCAGGCCGTCCCGCGTCTGCACGCCGTCGCCGTGGTCGCGGCTCTGCTGCCCAATCTGGCCGAATGGGCGGTCGGGCTGATCGACAACGCGCTCAGCGCGGCAGGAACCTCGGCCGAGCAGGTCGGCGCCGAAGCCCTCGGCCAGGCGGGCGTCGTCTACGAGGGCCTGAAGACCCTCGGCTCCGGCGCCGTGCTGGCGGGTCTGGTCCTCGGCGCCATCGTCACCTTCGTCCTGGACAAGAAGTTCGTCGCCGCCGCCGTCGCCTCCGGGGTGGGCGCTGTGCTCAGCTGGATCGGCCTCATCCACGCGGCCGAAGTGGACTGGGCCGCGGCCCCACAGGTCGCCCTCGGCTACCTGTTCTTCGGCCTGGTCTGCCTCGGCTACGCGCTGCTCCCGCGCGCGGCGGAGCCGGCCGGGTCGCCGGAACCAGAACCGGACTCGCAGAGCGAGGCGCGGACCGCCACGTCGTGACGAGCGCGTGACGATCACCCGCCGCCGCCGGATTCCCGGCCGGCGGCGCGGTCGATCGAGCAGACTGGGAACCGTGCCAGCCCGACTGCGTTCCCTCACGGTCGAGATCGAGACACCACGTTGGCGGGGTGTCGTTCTCGACGCGGTGGATCTGACCGTCCCGGCCGGGCAGATCACCGCGCTGCTCGGTGGCCCAGGGGACGGCAAGACGATGACCGCCTACGCGCTCACCGGCAACCTGCCGGGATCGGCGCGGATGTCAGGGGAGGTCGTGGTCGACGGCGCGGTCGGGTATGTCCCGCAGGACGGCATCACGGCGTTCGCACGGGAACGGACCGTCGGTGCGCAGTTGCGGGAGATCGAAGCCGCGCACCGCGGACGCGCGCTGGAGGAGGTTTGTGCTGCGGCCTGTTACCCGCTCGAGGCGCTGGATCTGCTGCCAGGGCAGAACTCCACGGGACAGATCCAGCGCGCGGCACTGGCGGCCGCGCTGCTGACCGATCCCGATGTGCTCGTCGCCGACGGGCCGACGGCCTCGCTCGATCAGGGCACGGCGTACGCGCTGTGGCAGACGCTGCGGGCGTGCGCCGACGCGGGCGTCGCCTGCCTGGTGATCACGCACGACATCCCGCTGTTGACCGCGACCGGGTATGCCGACCGGGTGGTGGTCATGAGCGGCGGGCGGGTGCTCGCCGCGGGAACGCTTGCGGAATTGGCGAGCTCGGCGGACCCGTCGGTGCGCATGTACCTCCAGGTGCTGTGACGACCGTGGTCCTGGGGCCTCGGGAATCGCCGTCGGCCGGTTGGCGGGCGGGGCGACGCGAACGGGGTCGAGGTGATGAGAGACATTACAATCGAACATCTCATCGAGTGGCCGGGTGCGTGACCTGACGTGCCCGGCCATACAGCCGTGGAGGTACTGCCGATGTCGTCGCACACACCAGCAACAGTCTGTCCGGGGGGCATCGCGTGAGCCGCCCCGCGCTCGGCTCGGACGCGCCGCTGCTGGACATCATGTCGACCATGCGCGCCATGCGCAGGCTCTCGCCGGAGCCGGTGCCCGACGAGCTGCTCACCCAGCTCGTCCGGTCGGCGACCTGGGCGCCCAGCGGCAGCAACGCGCAGGGCTATCAGTTCGTGGTGGTCACCGACCGGGAGCGGATCGCGGCGCTCGCCGAGTTGTGGCGCGTCGTGGCCGATTTCTACATCGCCGGGATCGCGCGGGCCGTCCCGCCGGGCTCCACCGAGGAGCAGCACGAGAAGCTGCGTGCCGCACTGCGCTACCAGCGCGACCACTTCCACGAGACCCCCGCCGTGATCGTCGCCTGCTACGACTCCGGCCCCTACTTCGCGCGGCTGCGTACCCAGGCCCGCGATATCGCCAGGGCCACCATGGGTCTCGGCCCCAGTCGGGTCCTGACCATGACGCGCCTGCTCCGTCGCACCGCCGAGATGGCCGAGGCCGCGAGCATCTATCCCAGCGTCCAGAACCTGCTGCTCACCGCCCGCGCTCTCGGGCTGGGCGCCACGTTGACCACCTGGCACCTGATGATGGAGCCGGAATTCAAGAAGGCGCTGGGCATTCCGCGCCGGGTGCACACCTTCGCGATCATCCCGGTCGGCTACCCGCGCGGCCGGTTCGGGCCGGTCCGCCGCCACGAGCCGGAAACGGTGATCCACCGCGACCGTTGGTGAGCGAGCCGGGACCGTGCCCGCCCCGGGCGCCCGGAGGACCAGCCGCGCGCTGAAATTCCCTGGGTGTCAGGAGACCGCTTTCGACTCGTCGGCGGTCTGGACGGCGTAGAGGCGGTGGGTTCCGGTGAAGCCCTTCAACTCGACCTCTCGCGCCGGGGTGAGCACGATCCCGGGCTCACCCGCCACCGCGCACCGCACGTCCTCGCTGGCCAGGATCTCCCCCCCGTCGGCCTGCCCGGCCACCCGCGCCGCCATGGCGACATTGCGCCCGAACAGGTCGTCGCCGCGGCGGACCGACTTGCCGGTGTGGATGCCGATGCGCACGCGGACCCCGCCGGGGCCGGTGGCCTTGGTGGCGAGTTTGCCGAGGGAGCGTTGCATGTCGAGGCTGCACCGCACGGCCTGGGCGGCTTCGGCGAAGGCGATCATGAAACCGTCGCCCTGGTTCTTGACCACGTGCCCGCCGTGGGCGGCGACGAGTTTTCGGACCAGCTTCTCGTGGCGGTCGAGCAGCTTGACCCAGGCGGCGTCGCCGATGCGCTCGTTGAGGGCGGTGGAGCCCTCGATGTCGGAGAAGACGATGGCCACGTGACCGTCGGGGACCAGCCGCGCCAGGTCGGGGCGCTCCACCTGGGCCCAGCCCGCGAGTTCCTCGATGGAGCCGAGCATGACCCGGCGCAGACCCTTCTCGCGCACGAGATTGGCTGTCTCCCAGACGGTTCTGACCGCCTCGCGGCCGCTGGCCACCAACTGGCGGCGGGTGTCGACACGGCGCTCCAGTTCGGCGAGCTCGCGCCGGCTCCTGGCCAACGCGGACTCGGCGCGTCGCAGGGCCTTTCCGGTGCGGGTCAGCTGAATCCTGGTGTGGGCGAGCAGCGCCGCGAGCACGAGCACGGCGACGGTCTCCGCCACGACGATTGCCGTCGATCCGATTCCGAGCATCGTGGGTCCGCCGAAGGTAGCTGCCGACAAAACAGTCAGACTGTAGCCGATCCCGCCGCCCCGGCGGGAACGCCGAAAGTCACAGACCGTAGTAGTCGCGGACGAGGCGCTGGTAGAGGCCGTCGGGCAGCAGGCGGCGGGTCCAGAAGGAGGTGCGCACGTCGCGGCCGCAGAGGTAGATGCGGCGGGGGCGGGCGGCGGTGAGGACGGCCAGCGTCTTGTCGGCGACGGCGGCGGCCTGCTGGCCGCGGGCGAGATAGCCGCGCACCCGGTCGAGGACGGCGGCGCGGTCCTGGTCGTAGTCGGCGATGGGGGTGCCGACGTGCGGCGAGGATTCGATGATCGGGGTGACCGTCCAACCGGGCGCCAGGATGGACACCGAGATCCCGAACCGGGCGAGTTCCAGGCGCAGGGATTCGCCGAGGCGCTCGATGGCGGCCTTGGTGACCGAATACCAGCCGCCGTACGGCTCGGCGATGGCGGCGGCGCCGGAGCTCACCACGAT
>NZ_JARWRU010000826.1 GCF_029867845.1 Nocardia farcinica
GGCCGCCGAGGCCGCGAAGGACACCACCGACGGCCCCGCCACCGACACCACCCACACCGGCACCGGGATGGCCACCGTCGGGCTCCTTCGTCTCGTCGCCGGTGGTGCTCAGCGTTTTCGCCGGCTGCAGCGCCTGATGGATCGAGGCCACCTGCTGCGGCAGGCTCGTCGCGAGCTGGGACAGCGGACCGAGAACCGCCATCACCTGCGAGATCGCCTGCATCGGGTCGACGTTGTCGGGGGCGTTGGTGACCGGGATCTTGGTGCCGGTCTCGGTCATGGCGGCACTGTGCACCGTCAGCTCACCGCGCGTCTTCGCCACGACGGCCAGCGCCTCGGCGATGGTCTCGGTGGTGAGGGTCACCAGGAACACCTGTCCGGCGCCGGTCGCGAGGAAGGGCGCCGACGCCGTCACCGAGGCCACGAACTTGGCGATCACCGCGGACATCTCGGCCGCGCCGCGGAACACCGAACCCGCCGCCGAGGTGACTCCGACCGAGGTCTGCGCGCTCTGCTCGGCGACCGCGGTGGTGTCCTTCGCGGCCTCGGCGGCCTTCTGCGCGGCCTCCATCGCCGCCATGCTCTGCCACAGCGACATCACCGTCTGCAGGGCCGTGGAACCAAGGGTCGTCGCGGTCTGCAAGACGCCGGAGACGACCTGCATGACCTGTGCCGGGTCGACGGGAGCGGCCTCCTGGCCGGGCGCGGGCGGCGAGGTGACCGCACCGGCCTGCGTCGCCGACGGCAGGACGCCGGTGCCGAATCCGCCGGCGAGATCGGTGAGCGGCTTGGCCAGCGCGGCCAGGTCGAGCACCGGCAGCGGCGGCAGTTCGGGCAGCGGCGGCAACCCTGGGATCTCCGGCAGCGGCGGGATGCCCAGCTCCCGCAGGACCTCGTTCACCGGCCGATCGAGCAGAGGGCCCGCCGGAGTCTGCCGGATCAGATCGAGCACCGAGGGGTCGACGGGCACACTCATGACCCGGTGACGGACCCGATGTCGGCGGCCGACGCGGCGTCGGTGAGGTCGTAGAGCGCGGCGGCCTCGTGGGCGGCCACCGCCGTCATCGCGTAGACGTGGGCCAGCTCGGCGACCGAGGTGAGATTGCTGGCCTGCGCGTAGGCGTAGGCGGCGAGAAAATCCTGACCGATCAGCCCGAAGACGGGCACCGCCGCGGCGATCGTCGCCGCCTGGTTCGTCGCTCCCGCGACGGCCACCTCGGTCGCTGTCGCGGCCGCGGTGTTCCCGTACTGCCGAATCGCGTCCGACGTAACGGCAATCCTGTCCATCCGAAACCCCCACCTGTCAGAAGGCGATTGGCACGTGCGAATTCAATGTACCAAAAGGGGATTCGCCACGCAGAGCGAGAATCGGGTGAAGAATGTGTAACGGCCACAACCGAAATGGATGAACAACCCGGTGCGGCGACTATCGCTGTGACATCTCCTCGTTGAAGGCGTTCACCAGGTCGGCCCGCTCGGTGAAGGCCTCGGCGGCCGCCCT
Source organism: Nocardia farcinica (assembly GCF_029867845.1). Taxonomy (GTDB): domain Bacteria; phylum Actinomycetota; class Actinomycetes; order Mycobacteriales; family Mycobacteriaceae; genus Nocardia; species Nocardia farcinica_A. The sequence goes on from NZ_JARWRU010000826.1 coordinate 1,502, forward strand.
GGCCGCGGTCTCGACCACCATCCGCTCGAACTCAGCAGGCCCCAAACGCCTTATCCCCTCGCTGAATCGGAGATCGCGCAGCGCGCCGTCGCCGTCGACCACCACGGTGACCTCACCGCCGGGCGAGCTCGCCTGCGCCCGCACCGCCGTCATCCGATCACCGAGATCACGAATCCTGTCCAGCTGCCTGCGGACCCTGTCCTCCAGCTCGTCCATCGCACTCATCGCCGCACCCGCCTCACACCGACCGCATCCAGCTCTGCGGTTCCTGCTCGTACTCCTGCTCCTCGGCGAGCTCGCGCGCGGCGACCTCCTCCGGTCTCGGCAGCCCCGTCAACGCCAGCGCCTCCGAGCTCAGTCCGGCGGCGGACAATTCGGCCCGCCGCTCCAGCCCGGCCCGATCCGCCGCCCGCCTGCACAGCCGCAGGATGTCGGCGGCCAGCTCGGCCGGATCACGGCGCAACTCGTCGGGCTCGACGGTCAACGCGGTCGGCAGGCCCTGCTCGGTGGTGACGACCGAGATCGAGCCGCTGCGGGATGTGGCTGTCGCCATGGGTCATCTCCTCTCATCCTTGATAGCTCTGACCACCACGGCGATTTCGGCGTTGATCGCCGCGGTCAACTGCTTGCCGTCGACGCCCGAGGCGACCGGAGGCCGCTCGCCGGCGATCACATAACGTCCGTCGTCGCGCACGTCGCGCCAGCGCAAGGTGCGCACCACGCGCCCGCGCGGCCCGAACCTCGAGATGCCCTGCTCGATTCGGATGCCGCCGGTTCTGGTGAGTGGGGCGGCCGAGAAGCGACGCGCCTGATCGAACTCGTCCTCCCCGGTGTCCAGCACGCCCGATCTGCCGTAGGAGTGATCGACGTGCCCGGCGAGAGTGCGTTCCTCGTCGGCCAGCACGATCCGGCCGTGCCTGCCTGCCTGCGCCTCGGGGAACGCGTCGACGATCGCCGCCGCCAAACCGACGGCATCGCACTCGGTCACCTCGTAGCCACCGCTGTCCCAGGCGGTCCGGCCGGGTAGTTGGGTCAGCACGAATCCGACATCGCCCCGACGGACTCCCAGCACCCGGACCCGCCCCTCCCCCGCATCGAAGTCGGCCGGATTCCACCCGCCGACCACCACACGCAGATCCGGCCGCGCGACGATCTCGACCAGCTCATCCAGCTCGCTGCCGTGCGCGCGGCGCACTCCGGCGCGGGCATCGGCCTTCTGTCGCACGTATTCCTCGTAGTCGACAGTGGCCGCGGTGAAGACGAAGGGCTCGGGGAGCACGTCTTCACGCATCGACTCGTAGAGCGCCACGAACTCGAGGGCGCTCAGCGTCCACTTCCGCGTCATTTCTCGACGACGGGCCGGAACGCGACAGGCGCCTCACCCAGCGCTTCTTCCAGATGCTCCGAGGAATCAAGGAAGGCGGGCCGTTTGTGCTGGTTGGCCTCGCCCGCGCTGCGCCCGGCCGCTCCCGCCGCCCCCGGTGAGCCGGGCATGCCGTGCATCGGTGTCGACGCGATGCCCGCCATCCGCCCGGCGGCGGCCGCGGTGGTGCCCGCCGTGATCCCGGCGCGCGGGAACAGCTTCGAGGCCTGGTTGACATCGCGCGCGAGCGGCGCGGCTCCCGCCGAACCCGGGCCCGCACCCGCGCCGCCCCCCGGCCCCTTGCCGGCACCGGTGGCCGCGTTCTTGAGCAGATCCGAGGTCGGCAGACTCGCGGGCATGGCGAATCCCGGCAGTCCGGCCGCCGCCTGCTGCGCCGCCTGCTGCGCGGCGGTCAACCCCTGCTGCGCGACCTGCTGTGCGGCGGACAGTCCCTGTTGCGCCGCCTGCTGGACCGCCTGCTGGGCCGCGGTGGCAGCCTGCTGCGCCTGCTGTTGTCTGGCGGCTTCCTGCTGCTGTCTGACAGCTTCCTGCTGTTGTCTGGCGAGTTCCTGCTGCTGGCGCTGATACGCCGCGGTCGCGGCCTGCTGTCGCTCCGCCAACTCACGCTGAGCGCGCTCGTAGTCCTCGGCGGCCTTCTGCTGGTTGTTCATGTCGATGGGCGCCAGCACCGCCTGGCCGCGAGTGAACGGCGAGACCGATTGGGCGCGGGTGAACGGTGGGGTGTTGGTCGGGGAGCCGGGCGGAGTGCCTGTCGGGGAGCCCTGCCGCGGACCGGGCCCGGTGGGTTTCTGCCCCGCCGGCAACCCGGTGACCGGGTTGGTCGGGACCGTGAAGGTGGGCACCGTGGAGCCCGAGGTGTTCACGTGCGGACGGTAGATGTTGTCGACGGTGTCCTTCAGCGCCTGCAGGTACTTGTAGTTTCCTGTCGAATCGTCGATGGTCCAGTGCTCCACCGGATAGAGGACGTCCGCGTGACTGGCCTCCGCCATCTCGGCCTGCAGCAGATACATCCAGGAGGCGGTGTACTCGAGATTCGCTTTGACCATCTGCATCTCGCCCGCGAGTGCCGTCGCGGACCCGCTGTACTGCTGGACGGAGCGAAACGCCTGAATTGCGCCCGGTCCGTCCCATTGAGTGTCCTTGATGCCCTTCAGCGCCACGCCGAGTGAGCCGAAGTGGTTGGTCAGCTGGGTCGCCATGAAGTCCCAGATGATCGACGCGTCCGCAGCCTTGCGGTACTTGTCTCGCACCGAATTGTAGAAATCGAGAACTTGCTGCGGTGAGAATCCCTGAGCGGTCTCGCCCGCGATCGGGATGGAGCGGTCGGGGGTACCGCCGCCGGAGCCCGACGGCTTCTCGACCCGTCCTGTCTCCGTGATTTTTTCGGAATCGATGACGGTGACCCGAGTGTTGGGCGTCGAACCCAGATCCGCCGGCTTGGTGGTCAGTTTCAAACTCTCGAGCTCTTCGACCGAGTCGGCTTCGGCGCCGTCGTAGGCCTTGCCCGCGGCGACGAAGGACTCGTGGATGTCGCCCAGGATGTCGATGTGCTGGTCCAGGATCGTGCGGAACTCGGTGGCTTTCGACGACAGCAGAGTCGCGAGATTCAATCCCGACAGCTGGTTCGAGAATCCGGGCGTGGCGTACTTCCCGGGTAGATCATCGACGCTGTCGATGTGCACTCTGATCGCGCGCAGCGCACCGACGAGCGAGTTGACCGCGGTGGCGGCCTTCAGCGCCGCGCCCGGCTCGACCGAGATCGTGCCGGTGGATTGAAATCGGCTCGGCTCGTCTTTCGTATCGCCCACGAATCGCTCCCCACTGCTCGAGTTCCGGTGGCGCACCGAGGCCACCGGATGCTGGACACTGCTGCGTGATCGCGGCCGACCGCGATCGCCGGGGTCCAGCGCGTCCTTCGGCCATCCCCTGCCCATAGTGACAGAAGCATCCGGCGACCGCAGCCATGATCCCCCGCCCTAGGCCGAATGCGAAGGGCCATCGATGAAGTCGCGCGTAGGCGTTCACAACCCCGTCGGGTCGGCGGCCTGGGACCACACCGCGAGCCCGTGTGCGCGACGCTCGTCCCTGGTCACGAAATCGTGAACGGTGCCGAGGAAGTCCTTGGAGCTGACGGGGTCGGCGTCCGGGTCGGCGGCGGTGGCGAAGGTCCACTCCGACAGCCGCAGCCGCTGGTCGCCGCGTTCGACGCTCAGGTGGGATCTGGTGTTGCGGTGGGTCCGCCAGAAGCGCACGGCGGCCTGGTCGTCCAATGTCACCGTGGTGGCGCCGGATTGGAGGATGTAGGCGCTGTTGTCCGCGTCGACGTAGAAGGCGACCGGCTTGCCCGAGCACGTGCCGAGCAGGCCCGCGGTGGGCGCGGACGGTGACTTCGGGCGCAGCTCGCCCAGCACGCGGCCGGTGTCGGTGTCGTATCGCACCCAGCGGAAGCGGTCGTTGCGCGTCAGCCAGATCTCGGGCATTCAGCGCACCCCGAGCAGCCGGTTCACCCGGGCGCTGGTGCGTCCGGCTCCCTTGATGATGTCCATCGGCGTCTTGCCTCTCACGTCGTGCAGGAATTCGTAGGTTGGGCCGACCGGGTCGCCGTAGTGGCGGATGTTGCGTCGCTCGGCCCAGATGTTGAGCACCCTCGGCAGCTTCGCACGGGTGGCCGTCTTCATGGCGTTGCGCTCGTCGATGGCCCAGCGCGCCACGGTCGCGGCGTCCTCGCCCGCCGCCACTCTGGCCAGTCCGCGCTCGGTGATGCCGCGCACCGTGTCGACGTACTCCTGTCTGGCGGCCCCGATCGGGCCGAAGGTGCGCAGGGTGCGCCACCAGCCGCGGCCGCAGGAGGCGAGGCCGAGCGGGTCGACCCAGGTGTGCGGATTGTGGACGTAGGCGTGCGCGTCGGCCGGGTTCGGCGCGAGGCCGAGCGGGTCGGGTGTGGTGTAGGCGGCTGTGACGGGGTCGTAGTAGCGGTGCCGGTTGTAGTGCAGGCCGGTTTCGGCGTCGTGGTACTGGCCTGCGAAGCGCAGCGCGGTGGCGGCGTGGCCGTTCCACCAGGTGCGTCCCCACACCGTGGCCGAGGCCCAGCCCGCCACCGCGCCGGTGCGCGGGTCGATCAACTCGGTGGGCGCGCCCGCCAGATCGGTGACGATGGCGTAGAACTCGGTGTCGACGGCCGACCGGCCCGCGTGCGCCGGGTGGCTTGCGGGTGCGGGAGCGCCGTGGGTGCGGCTGTACTGGGTGAGCGGCTCGCCGGTCTCCGGGTGGTGCACCCAGTGCCACTCGGTGATCGAGGGCGTCGGACCGGCGGCGCGGTCCTGCTGGAAGACGAGTTCGTCGCCGTCCCAGCCGAAGACGACGGTGTGGGACACCGTGCCCGCGCGATCGGTGCGCACCTTCGAGACCCGGCGGCCGAAGGCGTCGTAGCCGTAGCGCCAGACGGTGCCGTCGGGGGCCGCGACCGTGCGGATCTGCCCGGTCGCGGTGTGGGTGAACTCGAACACCTCCGGCTTGTGCGACAGCCTGGTGCGGACCACGCGGACCAGGCGTCCGGCGGCGTCGTAGCGGTACCGGCGACGCCCGAGCTCGGTGACCAGCGTCCCGGCGGAGGCCACCGGTCCCGTCCGTGCGGGTTCGTCGGCGTCTGGTGCGAGGGTGAGCACGCCGGCGCGGTCGTAGCCGTAACGCTCGGGCGGGATCGGAGCGCGGTCGGCGGTGGCCGCGGTGATACGGCCCGCCGGGTCGAGCTCGACGCGCGCCGCGCCGCGCAGCAGGTCCTGGCCGCCGGTGACATAGCCGTCGGACCGGTAGGTCCAGGTGCGGCCTGCGACGACGCCGCCGCCCGCGCGCACGTGCTGGGCGATGATCCGGTCCCGTTCGTCGTAGCGGCGGTCGACGACGGCGGCGCCGACCGCGCGGGCGATCTCGTTGCCGCCGCGGTCGTAGCCGAACCGGACGAGGTCGGCGGGGCCGTGCCCGTCGTCGCTCGCCACACCGGCCAGCAGGCCGGTCTCGTCGCGCGTGAACACCGTGCGCCTGCCGAGTCCGGCGCCGGGCACCGCCCTGGTGTCGACGATCCGCTGGGTGCGCCTGCCCGCGCGGTCGTAGTCGACGGCCACGGTGATGTCACCGATCCGCTCGGTGAGCACCCGGCCCGCCGCGTCGCGGGTGAACCGCACGATCGCGTCGGGATTGGCCGCCTCGACCAGGTCGCCGTGCCGGTCGTACCGGTAGGTGGTGACGCCGTCGTCGGTGTGCTCCTCGACCACGCGGCCCGACACGTCGTAGACGAAGCGGGTCATCCGTCCGGTCGCGTCGGTGGTGGCACGGATGCGGCCCGCCGAGTCGTGGACGTAGGTCGTGCGGGCGCCGTTGTAGTCGGTTTCGGCGATCAGCCTGCCCGCGTCGTCGTACTCGTAGCGCCACACCAGCCCGCTCGGGTTGGTCACCGAGGTGATCTGCATCTGGGTGTCGTATGCGATGCGCAGCACGGCGCCGTCGGCGCCGGTCACCTCGCTCGGCGCGTCGAGCACGGTGTAGGCGGTGGTGGCGGTGTTGCCCGCCTCGTCGGTGCGCGCGAGCTCGTTGCCCTCGGCGTCATAGGTCCAGGTCAGCACGGTGCCGTCCGGGTTGCGCCTGGTGAGCGGCTTGCCGGTGGGCGTCCAGGTGTAGCCGGTGGTCCTGCCCAGCGGGTCGGTCAGCGCCGTGAGGCGGCCGAACGCGTCGCGTTCGTAGGTCCAGACGCGATCGCCGGGGGCGCGGACCAGGATCGGCAGACCGTTGCCGTCGCAGTCGATCTCGGTGACCGCACCGGTGGGATCGATCACGCGGCGCAGCACCGATCCCTCCCGCCGCGCTTCGTAGTCGTACCGCTCGCGCGCGCCGTCCGGGCCGACGACGGCGACGGTGTTGCCCAGCTCGTCGGATTCGTAGGTCCAGGTGCGTCCGCCCGGGCCGACCTCGCGCAGTGGCTCGCCCCAGCGGCCCCTGGTGATCGTGGTGCTCGCCCCGTCCGGTGTGGTGACCGCGGTGATCAGGCCGTACCGGTCGCGGGTGTAGCCGGTCACCGCGCCGGAGGGATCGACCTCACGCACCACCTGGTGCGCGGCGTCGCGGTCGAAGGTGCGCACCCCGCCGACGGGATCGATGATCTGCCAGACGTCGCCCCTGGCGTCGGCGCGGAAGACCAGCAGGCGCAGCCTGCCGAAGGCACGGTCCTCGCGGGCCGTCGAGCGGTCGGCCGCCGCGCGCGGGCCGCGACGCGCGATCTCGGCCACGGCGGGCATGGCGCACAGCGCGTCGAGCACCGGTTCCGGGTCGAATCCGGCGGGCAGGCCCGTCGGGGAGGCGTCCAGCTCGCGGACGGTCTCCACCAGCACGGTCCACCGCCCGCCGGGCGGGGCGTCCGGCAGGCCGTCGGCGCCGTAGACGAAGGCGTTGGCGTAGACGCCGCCGGTTCCCACCTGGGCGACGCAGCGGCCGAGTTCGTCGTAGCGGTGGTGATAGGAGACGCCGTTGCGGTCGGTCCACGACAGCAGCCGGTGGGCCTGGTCGTAGGTGTAGCGCGACTCGGCGCCCGAGGCGTCGGCGACCGCGAGCAGGTCTCCGGCGTCGGAATACCGGTAGGCGGCCACCGGGACGACGGTGTCACCTGCCTCGAGGCGCAGTTCGGTGACCCGGCCGGAGCGCGGGTCGGTCGGCGTGCGCAGCACCGCCCCGCCGGAATGACGGACGGCCGCGACCGAGCCGTCGGGGCCGTATTCGAAGTCCAGTAGCCTGCCGCCCCCGTGCCGCACCGTGGTGAACGGCACGACGGTGGGACCGGCCGCGGTCGCGACGCCCCGGGCGG
>NZ_JARWRU010000827.1 GCF_029867845.1 Nocardia farcinica
ATTGCCGAACCAGCCCAGTCGGAAACGATTGGCGGCCATGGTTTTACCTCCGGGGTGCAGAAAGCGGGCAGCGGCTTCAGAAGGCGAGCAGGTTGTCGCGGAAGGGGACGTTGTCGTAGCCGTCGCGGATGAGCCCGCGCCTGCGCAGGGCGGGGCTGAGACCGTCGGTGTATTCGGCGATGGTGCGGCGGTTGAGCGAGCTGGGCTGGTAGAGCAGGAATCCGTCGCCGCCGACCTCGTCCATGATCTCGCCCATCTTCGCGGCCACGGTGTCCGGCGAGCCGATCAGGCCGAGGTCGCCGATCTGGCGCACGCCGGTGACGACCTCGCGCAGCGTCTTGTCCTCGTTGCCCTCGACGTACTTGCGCATGGAGCTCTGTTCGCCGTTGCCGAGGATGTCGGGCATGGGGGCGTCGAGGTCGAAGGTGCTGAAATCGACGGTGCCGCCGCTGATGTAGGACAGCTGCCAGAGCACCCGTTCGATGTGCTCGGGGGTGGTGGTCCGCGCCACCCTGGCGCGTTCGCGCTCCCAGGCCTCGGCGTCGGTCTCGGCGAGCATGGGCGAGACAAGGAACATGATCTTGCAGTCGCCGGGCTTGCGGCCGTGGGCGAGCAGCCGCTGGTGCATGTCCTCGCGGAAGGCCTTCATCTGCTCGGGGGTGTGGCCCATCGCGAGCATGGTGTCGGCGTGCTGGGCGGCCAGCTCACGGCCCGGGATCGAGTTGCCCGCCTGCGCGACCACCGGGCGCCGCTGCGGGCCGGGGATGGTGTTGAGCGGGCCTCGGACCGAGTAGTACCTGCCGCGGTGATCGATGGTGTGCACCTTGGACGCGTCGGCGTACATGGGGGTCTCGGGGTCGTTGACGATGGCGGTGGGCTCCCAGGAGTCCCACAGCTTGCCGACGACGTCCATCCACTCCCCCGCCATCGCGTAGCGCTCGTCGTGCGGCAGGTGCTCGTCGTAGCCGAAGTTCTGCGCCACCCGGTGCGTCACCGAGGTCACCACGTTGATGCCGGCGCGGCCGTCGGTGAGATGGTCGAGGGTGACCATCAGCCGGGCGGCGGTATAGGGCTGGTACTGGATGGTGGACATGGTGTTGATGACGCCGATGTGCTCGGAGCCCTGCGTCATCAGCGGCACCAGCGGCAGCGGGTCGTTCTTGGGCGCCATTTCGCCGTGGGCGAGCGTCCAGGCCGCCGAGCCGCCGTAGGTGTCCTCCACCATGGCGGTGTCCTCGATGAAGACGAAGTCGAATCCGCCGCGTTCGAGGGCGGCGGTCATCTCCACATAGCGTTGCGGCTTCATCCAGTCGGTGGCCGCGTTGCCGTCGAAGACGCCGCGCCATGGCTGGATGCCGAATCCCTGTCCGAGGAACCAACCGAGATGGAACATGCGCAACTCCTCCGCTCGTAGAAGATTTCGTGCCAAGTGCACCGCCGGGCGAAGTCCGATGCGTTTCCCGTCTTTCACAAGTTGATTTCGCAGCAGCCGCAGGCGTTTCCGTGTCTTCGGCGACGCCCTGAACTGGGGATTCGCGGTCATTTCGCCGCACACTCCCGGCAAAACGCCGCGGGATGCGCATCCGTGGAAACGGGGGGGGGGGGGGGGGCGGGCGGGGGGGGGGGGGAGGGCCGCGGCCGGCGCGGCGGCGGCGAGGCGCGCGC
>NZ_JARWRU010000828.1 GCF_029867845.1 Nocardia farcinica
CGGTTACCGGCGGGGGCAACCGGTACCCGATGAAGGACGCGCCGGGCCCCCTCGGCAAGATCGGCGTCTTCACGCCGCTCGTCGGCGTCGTCGTCGCTTTCGTCGTGCTGAGCACCCTGTCCACCGGCGGCGGTCTGTGGCCGTCGACCGACTCCGCGAGCGAGCGCACCACGACCACCACCGCGCCGCCGGCCACCAGCACGCGCGCGACCACCACGGGCCGCCCGACCCCGACCACGCGGTCGGCGGCCGTCACGGCGGCGCTGCTCCCCGGTTACCAGGGCATCGCCGTCGAATCACGCGGCGTGGCCTACGACGTCCCCGAGGGCTGGGTGGTCGATTCCCCCAGCACGATCCGCGGCTTCGAGAACGAGCAGGGCCGCATCTCCGGCACCGGCACGGCCGCCGAGGGCGAGGACTACTGCGGCGAGAACAACCGCGCCACCAGCTTCGTCAGCCGCTCCGACGTGCCCGATCTCGCCGCCGCCGCCACCGAATGGGGCGACTCCACCGCCAGGATCGCCTTCGACAGTTCCGGCTGGACCCGCCGCGTCACCGGCCCCGAGAACCTCACCACCCGCTCCGGCCTCACCGGCGCGATGGTGGAGACCACCGGCCCCCAGACTCCCGACCCGGCCGACTGCGCCACCGCCTACTCCATCTACACCTTCGCCTTCACCGGCTCCGAAGGCACCACCCTGCTGCTCACCATCGCCGCCGACCGCGAGGTCACCGGCGAGGTCACCCCCGACCAGGCCCGCGAGATCTTCTCCACCGTCCGCCTCCTGAACTAGACAAGGCATCCGAGGGCCAGGAACCGTCCATATCGCTCCCGGCGCCGACGGCGATCTCGTCGAGGTCGGACCACCATCGGGCGACGATGTCGGATCGTCCCGGTGCGGATCAGGCCCCGCGCACTTCGCGCGGGGTGTTCTCGGCGGCGGGTGCGGCGCGGCGGGCGCGCTTGCCCCTGGCCACCTCCGTGGCGAGAGCGTCCAGCGGCTGCCCGAACCCGCGCAACGGATCGATCAGCCCGGTGAGCCAGTCCAGGGCGACCCCCACTGCTGCCGGGTCGAGCGCGTAGAGCCGCCGGTTGCCGTCGGCGCGCACGGTGACCAGCCCGGCCTCGCGCAACACCTTGAGGTGCTGAGAGACGCCGGGCTGGGAGATCGAGGTCAGTTCCCTGGCGGCGGCGACCAGTTCGCCCGCGGACCGCTCGCCCGTCGCCAGCAGGGCGAGCAGCTGCCTGCGCAGCGGGTCGCCGAGCGCCTCGAAGATCTTCGCCGGGGGTAGCGCCATCAGGACTCGGGGCCCGCCTCGGGCTCGGTGGTGTAGAAGACGATGGTCTGCTCGGCGGCGGTGTGCGCGGCCGTCGGGTCGTCGCCGTCGGCGATGGCGGCGTCGGCCCAGGCCTCGGCGGCGGTGCGGATGAAGGTGATCCCCTCGGGGGTGGTGTGCAGGTTCATCGCCACCTCGGGGTCGACGGGTTCGCCGGTCTCGACGTGGATGCCGAGACCGAGCAGCGCCAGATCCCAGCCGACACCGACCGCGCCCGGCCCGAACTGATCCCACATCTGCGGGTCCACCGGCGCCTCGTGCACCAGCTCCAGTCGCGTTCCCTCGCCGTCCGGGGTGAGCGTGACCGTCAGCCAGGACACGTTCCCGCCGAACTCCCAGGTGACCGCGAACCGCTGCGGCCGATCGCACGCCTCGACCGTGCCGCCCGCATTGCCCTCGAGCTGGTACTTCCCACCCACCTCCAGCTCGCCGCTGATCGGCAGGAACCAGCGCGGCAGGCGCTCGGGGTCGGTCAGCGCCTCCCAGAGGTCCTCCTGCGCCGTCGGGTAGGTCCGGCGGGCCACCGCGACCCTGGTGGAATCCCCACCGCGCGAGCCGGTGCGGATCTCCCTGGTGACCAGTCCGGCCGCGGCGGCCGGGTCCGTCAGCAAAGCCATATCTGCCTCCCTTTATAAGTTTGTGCTTATATTACACGCATCATTCGCGAACAGCGAGGCGCGGCTTTGATATCAAGATCTGTATCTTTCGATATCGCGGGCCTACCCTTGTATGCGGAGGTGGTAGAGATGGCACGAACCGTTATCGATGTGAACGATGCGATGCTGGCCGAGGCGGCCGAGATCTTCGGTACGACGACGAAGGTCGCCACTGTCAATGCGGCGCTCGAAGACGTGATCAAGCGCCGTAAGCGGCAATCGTTCCTGGATTGGCTCGCCGCGGGGGGATTGCCCGGCCTGACCGGAGAGGCCGACTCCTCGGCCGATCAGGGCGCGGCCTGATCGTGTCGATCAGGTACTTGATCGACACGTCCGCCTTGGCGCGTTATCCGAAATCCGGTGTGCGGGCGATGGTCGAGCCACTGCACAACGCGGGGGTTCTCGCCGTCTGCGGGGCGGTGGAGTTGGAAATTCTTCGAGCGGCGCGCTCGAAATCGGATGCGGTGCGGATTCGCGACGAGCTGCGCGGTTTCGACTGGTTGCCCACGCCGGACGAGGCCTGGGATCGAGCCGCCGAGGTGCAAGGGTTGCTCGTCGGACGTGGGAACTGGCGAGCCCTGTCCACGTCGGACCTCATCATCGCCGCCGTCGCGGAAAGACACCGCGTTACCGTGCTGCACTACGACGGCGACTACGACGTGATCGCTGCCGTCACCGGCCAAGCCGTGCGGTGGGTCGTCCCGCCCGGAACGGCGGACTGAGGCACGCGCCTGAGGCAGGGCTCAGAGCCAGGTGTCCAGCGTGGTGGTGGTGAGGAAGTGCTCGAGATCGGCGCGCCAGGGCGCGGGCGTGGTCTTCTCGGGCTCGATGGCGGTGTACTGGCCGCGGTAGAACAGCAACGGGCGGCCGGAGTCGGTGGACTCCGACAGTGAGAGCACCCGGCCGATGACGATGTAGTGGTCGCCGCCGTCGACGACGCGCTCCACCCGGCATTCGATGGTGGCCAGCGAGTCGTCGAGGGCGGGCAGGCCGAGTTCGGTGGTGCGCCATGGCACGCCGGCGAACTTGTCCTCTTCCCTGGAGCCGAAGCGGGCGCAGACCGGCTGCTGGGCCTCGGCCAGGATGTTGACGCAGAAGCGTCCGTGCTTCTCGATCGCCGCCCACGAGCGCGAGCCCTTGGTGGGGCAGAACAGCACGAGCGGCGGGTCGAGGGACAGGGCGGCGAACGACTGGCAGGCGAAGCCGACCGGCGCGGGGTCCGCGCCGTCGACGGCCTCGCCGAAGGGGGTGATGACGGTGATGCCGGTGCAGAACTGCCCGAGCACGGTGCGGAACCGCCGGGGGTCGATCGCCGGATTCGCGTCGGTGGTCACTGTCGTCTCCATGTCGTTCGCCGTCCTGTCGGGGATCGGTTCTTGCCGGTGGCGGGCTACTGCTCGCGCATGCCCACCGAGAAGTCGTGGCCCCACAGGCTAACCGCGGTGGACTCCCGCGCGATCCAGTCGTCGTCCTCGACTTCCAGTCCCTCGCATCCGAATTCGACGTCGAACCCGCCCGGCGTCTTCATGTAGAACGAGAGCATCTTGTCGTTGACGTGCCTGCCCAGGGTGGCCGACATCTTGACCTTCTTGCGCAGCGCGCGGTCCAGCGCCAGGCCGACGTCGTCGGAGTTCTCCACCTCGATCATCAGGTGGACGATGCCGCTGGGGGTGGGCATCGGCAGGAACGCCAGCGAGTGGTGGCGCGGGTTGCAGCCGAAGAAGCGCAGCCAGGCCGGTTCGCCGTCGGCGGGACGGCCCATCATCTGCGGGGGCAGCCGCATCGAGTCGCGCAGCCGGAAGCCGAGCACGTCGCGGTAGAACTCCAGCGCGGCCTGGTCGTCGGAGGTGCTGAGCACCACATGACCGAGGCCCTGTTCGCCGGTGACGAACCGGTGCCCGTACGGGCTGACCACGCGGCGGTGTTCCAGCGCCACCCCGTGGAAGGCCTCCAGCACGTTGCCGGAGGGGTCCTCGAAGCGGATCAGCTCGTAGACGCGCCGGTCGGCCTTCTCCGCGTCGGTGCCCTCCTTGTAGGCCACGCCGGCGCGGTCGAGCCGTTCGCGGATGTCCTGCAGCTCTTCGGCGTTGGCGGTCTCCCAGCCGGAAACCAGCAGCCGGTCGCTCTCGCCGGGCACGATCACCAGCCGGGCGGGGAACTCGTCCATCCGCAGGTAGAGCGAGTTCGGGTCGCCGCCCTTGCCCTCCACCATGCCGAGGACCTTCAGGCCGTAGTCACGCCAGGCCGCCATGTCGGTGGCCTGGATGCGCAGGTAGCCGAGGGAACGGATACCCATGACTCATCCCTCCTGGGGCACACCGGACAGGAAGTCCGTGGTGAGCCGGTTGAATTCGTGGAACTTCTCCAATTGCGCCCAGTGCCCGCAGCCACCGAAGACGTGCAGCTGCACGCGCGGGATCATCTTGGTGGCCACGATGGCGCCGTCGAGGGGGTTGACCCGGTCCTCGCGGCCCCAGATCAGCAGCACGGGCTGGCGCAGCTTGTAGGCGTCGCGCCAGAGCATGCCGAGCTCGAAATCCGGGCCGGCGAACGACTTGCCCATGGCGCGGGTCGCGGCCAGCGCCTCGGGGGTGTTGGCCGAGGCGAATCGCTCGTCGATCAGCTCGTCGGTGATGAGCTTCTGGTCGAAGACCATGATCCGCAGGAACGCCGCGAGGTTCTCCCGCGTCGGCTCGAAGTTGAAGCGCGACAGCAGCTTCACGCCCTCGGTCGGGTCCGGGGCGTAGGCGTTCATGCTCAGCCCGCCGGGGCCCATGAGCACCAGCTTGCCCGCGCGGTCCGGGTGGTCGAGCGCGAAGCGGGTGGCCGCGCCGCCGCCGAGGGAGTTGCCGAGCAGGTGCACCCGCTCGGTGACGCCGAGGGTGTCGAGCAGGTCCTTCAGCGCCGAGGCCGAGTGCCGGAAGTACTGCGGGTGGTCCACCGGCTTGTCCGAGCGCCCGAAACCGGGCTGGTCGACCGCGAGCACGTGGAAGTTCTTCGCCAGCACCGGGATGTTGCGGGCGAAGTTCGACCAGGAGGAGGCGCCGGGGCCGCCGCCGTGCAGCAGCACGATGGTGGGGCCGTTGCCCACGCCCGCCTCGTGGTAGTGCAGTTTCAGGTCGGGACGGACCTGGGCGAACCGGGAGGTCGACTCGTAGGTGATCTCCGCGGTCGCGCTGTCGGCCGGGGCCGCCGTGTCGGTCGCGGTCATCACACCATCCCGTCGGTGATCGGCAGACCGAACTCGTGGGTGCCGTACATGACGTAGGCGCGCTCGGGATCGTTGGCCGCGTGCACCCGGCCGGCGTGCGCGTCGCGCCAGAAGCGCTGCAGCGGCGTGCCGTTGGTCAGCGCGGTGGCGCCGGAGGCCTCGAACAGCTTGTCGATGGAGGCGATGGCGCGGCCGGTGGCGCGGACCTGGTCGCGGCGCGCGCGCACCCGCAGGTCCAGCGGCACCTCTTGGCCTGCGGTGAGCAGCGCATACTCCTCGGCGACATTGCCCGACAGCTGCCGCCAGGCGGCGTCGATGTCGCTGGAGGCCTCGGCCACGCGCACCTTGGTGAACGGGTCGTCCTTGGCCTTCTCGCCCGCGTAGGCCGCGCGCACGCGCTTGCCCTGGTGCTCGACGTGCGCGGCGTAGGCGCCGTAGGCCATGCCGACGATCGGCGCGGAGATGGTGGTGGGGTGGATGGTGCCCCACGGCATCTTGTAGACCGGGTCGGTGTTGCGCTCGAGGCCGGGGGAGGCCAGCTCGTTCATGGTGCGGAAGCTCAGGAAGCGGTGCCTCGGCACGAACACCTCGTCGACGACGACGGTGTTGGAGCCGGTGCCGCGCAGGCCGACCACGTTCCACACGTCGTCGATGCGGTAGTCGCTGCGCGGGATGAGGAAGCTGCCGAAGTCGACCGGCTTGCCGTCCTTGATCACCGGACCGCCGACGACCACCCAGGTGGCGTGGTCGCAGCCCGACGACCAGGCCCAGGAGCCCTTGACGAGGTAGCCGCCGTCGACCGCGGTGCCGATGCCCATGGGCGCGTAGGAGGAGGAGATGCGCACATCGGTGTCCTCGCCCCACACCTCTTCCTGGGCCTGCTGGTCGAACAGCGCCAGGTGCCAGTTGTGCACGCCGATGATGCCCGCCACCCAGCCGGTGGAGCCGCAGGCGGAGGCCAGCTTGCGGACGGTGTCGTAGAAGACGACGGGATCGGCGGCGTATCCGCCCCACTGCTTGGGCTGCAGCAGGCGGAAGAAGCCGGTTTCCTGTAGCGCCTTGATGCTCTCGTCGGGGACGCGCCGCAGGTCCTCTGCCTCCTGCGCCCGCTCACGCAGCGTCGGCAACAGCGCTTCGACCCGTTCGGTCACTTCTTGCGTCATCTCGGACCTGCTCCTGCCTGGTCGGATTGGTAACCGGTACTCATTTGCCTCTGAGACTAGAACAGGTTCTTATTTATGTCGAGAAGTGGGACTCTTTGCAGGTACACCAATGACCTTCGGTACCAACTGTGGCCGAACGCTGGCCTTCGTTGCGGGATTTTTGTAACGTGTTCTAGTACCGAAGGAGGAGGAATCGCGATGGGAGTTACCCCGAGCAACGGGCCGGGTGGCGCCGGTGCGCGCGGTGGAGCCAAGGTCAGAGAGCTCGATGTGGGGACTGTGCCCACCCGGTACGCGCGTGGATGGCACTGCCTCGGCTTGGCCAAGGACTTCCGCGACGGCAAGCCGCACTCGGTGAAGGCCTTCGGCACCAAGCTCGTGGTCTGGGCCGACAGCGCAGGCGAGCTGCGGGTGCTCGACGCCTATTGTAGGCACATGGGCGGCGACCTGAGCATGGGTGAGGTCAAGGGCGACGAGATCGCCTGCCCGTTCCACGACTGGCGCTGGTCGGGTGAGACCGGCAAGTGCACCTCGATTCCCTACGCCCGTCGCGTGCCGCCGCTGGCGCGTACCCGCAAGTGGATCACCCTCGAACGCAACGGCCAGCTCTACGTCTGGCACGACCACGAGGGCAACCCGCCGCCGGACGAGGTGACCATCCCGTACATCGAGGGCCCTTACGCCGTCGACGGCGAGCCCACCGACGGGCTGGACAGCAACTGGACCGAATGGACCTGGAACCGCATCGAGATCGAGGGCGCCAATTGCCGCGAGATCATCGACAACGTGGTCGACATGGCCCATTTCTTCTACATCCACTTCGCCTATCCGACGTATTTCAAGAACGTCTTCGAAGGGCACGTGGCGACCCAGTTCCTGGAGACCAAGGGTCGTCCCGATGTGGGATTGGCGGCCAAGTACGGCGCCGAGACGCTGCTGAAGTCCGAGGCCTCGTATTTCGGCCCGTCGTACATGATCAATCCGTTGATCAACAGCTACGGCGGCTACGAGGTCAAGGTCGTGCTGATCAACTGCCACTATCCGGTCACCCAGGACTCGTTCGTCCTGCAATACGGCTTGACGGTGGAGAAGCCCAAGGGCCTCGACGACGCGACCGCGACCAAGCTGGCGAAGACGATGACCGATTTCTTCGGCACCGGCTTCCTGCAGGACGTGGAGATCTGGAAGCACAAGTCCAAGGTCGAGAACCCGCTGCTGTGCGAGGAGGACGGCCCGGTCTACCAGCTGCGCCGCTGGTACGAGCAGTTCTACGTCGATGCCGCCGACGTGACCGACAAGATGACCCAGCGCTTCGAGTTCGAGGTGGACACCACCAAGGCCAACGAGGCGTGGGAGGCCGAGGTGGCCGAGAACCTGCGCCGCAAGCGCGAGGCCGAAGCCGCCGCCGAAGCCGAGAAGGCAGGCTCCGAGGCCGAGGCCGGCGTCTGATGAAAGCGACCTGGGCCAAGGCGCCGGACTTCGCCGATCAGCCCGAGCGGCGGGCCGCCGTGCAGGCCCAGACCGCGCTGGATCGTCAGCGCTATCTCGAGGACGGGATGACACCCCTGCACTGCCAGGGGTGTCACACCCGCGTGCTGGTGCGCAAGTACAGCGCCCACCAGACCTCGATCCAGTGGACCGAGCCGCCGAAGACGCACTGCCCCGTCTTCGCCCGCCTGGCCGAGGAGGGCGCCCGCCCCGGTCGCCCGGAGACCTGCGGTCAGCTGGAGAAGACCATCAAATGGGCGGTCGACGAGGGCGTCGTCGAGGTGCCCGAGTAGCGCGATCGTCGTCGAGTGCGGCCGTGTCCGCACGTGATCACGTACGCGCGCGCCACCGGTTCGACCACGGGGAGCGACCGGCCGTCGGTGCGGCTCAGTCGAGGCGGAAGTCGGCGAAGTCGAAACCGGGGGCGACGACGCAGCTGACCAGCACGTGCCGGTCGCCGAGCGGCCGGGCCGCCTGGCTGACGCCGCCGGGCACGAGCGCCTGCACCTGCTGTCCGGCGGCCACGTCGGGGCCGAGCACCACCTGTTCGTCGCCGATCTCGAGCAGCAGCGGCCCGCCGTCGTGCCAGAACCACAGTTCGTCCGAGCGCACGGTGTGCGGGGCCGAGTGGTCGCCGGGGGTGAGCAGGAACAGGATGGCGGTGGCCGCCGCGCGGGCGCCCGGGTAGCCGGTCGGGGTGAATTCCACCGAACTGCGCCAGGTTTCGCGATACCAGCCGCCCTCGGGGTGCGGTCGCAGATCGAGCGCGGAGGCGAGGGCGGGACGGTCATCGGGCATGGTCCGACTCTAGAAGCCCGGCGCCGATGGTGCCGGGCGTGATGTGCCGCGAGATGCGGAGGCGGTCGTCGCCGCATCGCGGGCCGGCGCGCGAGAGCCGTTCGCGCTCGGCGGAATGAGCGCGGCGACGACCGCCGCGGCGGGAGCGAGAGTCTCGATGGCGATGACGTCGAAGGACGAGCGACTGCCGGGTGGCCTCGTTGCCGTGCCGGTATCGGCTCGTGATCGTGGGCGACATCGCTGACGCGCACCTCGTCGTACGGGTCCGGGACGGTCAGGGGCCGCCCGCCGCAGCCCATATTATTACCTTTGCTAAATATGTCCAAGCCGCTGTGGCCGGACCCACGGGGGCGACCCCGGCGAGCCGAGACGAAGTCCCCGCTCCCGGGGCCGAACCGCGCAGGTCAGGCCGCCACCGGCCGCCGTGCCGCACCGAAGAGCTCGGCGT
>NZ_JARWRU010000829.1 GCF_029867845.1 Nocardia farcinica
GGTGCCGTCGGCGACCACCCGGATCAGCGCGGCGGCGGGCGCGAAGTCGGGCCGGGCCAGCAACCAGGCCAGCCCGACACCGAGCAACCCGGCGGGCAGCAGGGCGGACAGCGCGGCGGCGTCGCGGCCGGAGGTCGGCGCGCTCACCGCGGCGCGGGCGCGCTCACGAGCGGCCGTCGCGGCCCCGGAAGCCGAACAGCAGCACCGAGAGGCCGACCGCGAGCAACACCACGACACCCGCGATCAGCAGCCACAGCGGGAAGCCGGATTCCTCGGCCTCCTCGGCGGACCCGCCGTCGGCGCGCTCACCGGGCTCGCCCCGGCCGGGGGTGGTGAGGGTGAAGGTGCGGGTGCCGCTGACCACGTGACCGTCGGCGGAGGTGACCCGGAAGGCGATGGTGTACTCACCGGCCGGGCCGAGTTCGCGCGCGGCCACGCTGACCGAACGGCCGTCGACCGTCGGCTCGCCGTCCGACCACAGATTGCCGTCCGGGCCGACCAGCGTCAGCGACGGGAAACCGGGCTGCAACTCCTCGTTGAAGGTCACCACCACCCGCTCGGGACCGGTGTCGATCCGCGCGCCGTCCTCGGGCACGCTGCCGACCGCCCCGGAGTGCGCGGCCGCGAGCCCGCCCGACGTCAGCGCCATGCCGACCGCGAGCAGTGCGGTGACCAGGATGCGAACCACGGATTTCGCCATGGCGATCAGCGCACCCCGAGCCGGGCCAGCACCTCTGCCTCGATGCCGGACAGTTCATGGGAGATGGAGGCGTGCACGCCGCGCCTGCGCGCGGCAGGCATCTGCTCGGCCGTGCGCACCGCGGTGCTCAGACCGGCCAGCCGGTCCTTGGTGGTGGCGACGAAATCGCCACTGGTGTCCTGCACCCGGTCCAGCGCCGCCTCGGTGTTGGCGATCCTGGCCTGCAGCTTGGCGCCGTGACCGGTGAAGTCGCCGAGCTGTTCGACGCCGATGCCGAGCTGCTGGGCGCGGCGCGCGTCGAGCTGCCCGCGGATGATGGTGGCGCCCCGGTAGGCCAGCGGCGCCAGCACCGGGATGAGCACCCTGGCCACGCCGATGTACTTCCTGATCTGGGCGGCGCTGAACGGGTCGCGCTCGGCCTTCGCGGCCAGCTTCAGCGCGGCCTTCTCCTCGGCCTTGAGCGTGGCCACCTGCTGCTTGGCCACCTTGCGCTGGGTGCGCAGTTCGGCGCGGCGCGACTTGCGGTCGTTCTTGGCGGCCAGCTTGGCCTCCAGCCCGGCCTTGTGCTTGAGCGCCTTGGCCTGGGCCCGCCGGCTCGGCCGCCGTGTGCGTTTCGTGAACAACCCCATCGGAAAAGGCCCTCCGTCATGCCGTTCTGCCATCGAGCGCGCCGACCCGTTGTGCGTCGTCTGCCCCTGTACCACGCGGTTCGGGCCCACCTTATCCGGTCCGGCGGCGTCGTTGCGACAGTGGCGGTCGGGTGCCGCGGCGTGGCTGCGACCGGGGCGGTCGACCGCCGGTGGGA
>NZ_JARWRU010000830.1 GCF_029867845.1 Nocardia farcinica
TGTTCGCGGGTTTGGGGGCCTACCGGCTGTGTCTGGGTTTCGCGGTGTCCCCGCTCCCCGGCGGCGCGCCGCCGCGGTTCGCCACCCTCGCCCAGCGGCTGCGGGAGAACCGCATCGTGGCCCTGATGGGCGAGCGCGACCTGACCGGACGCGGGGTGCCGGTCGACTTCTTCGGCGAGCGCACCTGGATGCCCGCGGGCGCGGCCAAGCTGGCCGTCGAGACCGGCGCGGCGCTCATGCCGGTGCACGCCTGGTTCACCGTCGCCGAGGACGGCACGGAGGGCTGGGGGCTGCGCACCGAGCAGGCGTTGGACGTCTCCGGCGGCATCGCCGCGACCACCCAGGCGCTGGCGGACCGATTCGCCGCCGGAATCGCCGAGCACCCGGCAGACTGGCACATGTTGCAACCGTTGTGGGAGAGCGACCTGTCACCGCAGCGACGCGCCAGGATCGCCGAGGAGCAGGCGCGCCTCACCGCGCGGGAGGGTCGAGCGGAGCCCGGCGGAAGCGAGCCAGGGGGAAGAGACGAAACACCATGAAGATCGGCATGGTCTGCCCGTACTCGTTCGACGTGCCCGGTGGCGTGCAGGCCCATGTGGTCGAACTGGCGCGGGTGTTCATCGAGCGCGGCCACAAGGTGAGCGTGCTGGCGCCCGCCTCCGAACACACCCCGCTGCCGGACTTCGTGGTCTCGGCGGGGCGCGCGGTGGCCATCCCCTACAACGGTTCGGTGGCGCGGCTGTCCTTCGGCCCCACCGCCTACACCCGGATCCGGCGCTGGATCGAGAGCAACGACTTCGACGTGCTGCACATCCACGAGCCCAACGCGCCCAGCCTGTCCATGCTGGCGCTGAAGATCGCCGAGGGCCCGATCGTGGCGACCTTCCACACCTCGACCACCCGCTCGCTGGTGCTGAGCACCTTCCAGGGCGTGCTGCGGCCCTACCACGAGAAGATCAGCGGCCGCATCGCCGTCTCCGAGCTGGCCAGGCGCTGGCAGGTGGAGGCGCTCGGGTCGGACGCGGTGGAGATCCCCAACGGCGTGGACGTGCCCGCCTTCGCCAGGGCCCCGATGCTGGCGGGCTATCCGCGCCCCGGCGGCACGGTGCTGTTCCTCGGCCGCTACGACGAGCCGCGCAAGGGCATGCAGGTGCTGCTCGAGGCGCTGCCGGAGCTGGTGCGCAGGCATCCCGGCATCGAGATCCTCGTCGTCGGCCGCGGTGACGAGCAGCGCCTGCGCCGCGAGGCCGGGCCGAACGCCGACCGGCTGCGCTTCCTCGGCCAGGTCTCCGACGAGGAGAAGGCCTCCGCGATGCGCAGCGCCGACGTCTACGTCGCGCCCAATCTGGGCGGGGAGAGCTTCGGGATCATCCTGATCGAGGCCATGGCCGCGGGCACCCCGGTGGTGGCCAGTGAACTGGACGCCTTCCGCCGGGTGCTGCGCGACGGCGCGGCGGGCCTGCTGGTCCCGGTCGGCGACGCCGGCGCGCTGGCCGAGGCCATCACCTCCCTGCTCACCGACGCCGGGCGGCGAGAGGCTCTGGTACGCAAGGCCGATCAGATCGTGGCCGAATACGATTGGCCCGTGGTGGCCGAACAGATCCTGCGTGTCTACGAGACCGTGACCGTGGGCGACACCAGGGTGCGGGCCGCCGGATGATCACCTTCTCCGCCACCACCGTCCTCGTCCTCGCGCTGATCGCTGCCGTCGTCGTGGCCATCGGCGCATGGGCGTATTCGACCGCCAACCGGCTGGACCGCCTGCACGTGCGCTCGGACAAGTCCTGGCAGGCGCTGGAGGCGGCGCTGGCCCGCCGCGCCGTGGTGGCCCGCTCGGTGGCCATGGCCATCGCCGGACCGGTCTCCGATCCCGTGCTGGCCGAGCAGGCCAAACGCCTTGCCGCGCTGGCGGATCGGGCCGAGCGCGCCGACCGCGCCGAGCGCGAGGCGGTGGAGAACCAGCTGGCCACCGCCCTGGCCGCGGTCGACATCGGCCTGCTGCGCCCGCAACTGGTCGCCGAGATGGCCGACGCCGAGGCCAGGGTGCTCATCGCC
This sequence comes from Nocardia farcinica, assembly GCF_029867845.1. Taxonomy (GTDB): domain Bacteria; phylum Actinomycetota; class Actinomycetes; order Mycobacteriales; family Mycobacteriaceae; genus Nocardia; species Nocardia farcinica_A. The sequence continues at coordinate 2,056 of NZ_JARWRU010000830.1, forward strand.
CGGCGCTTCCACAACGACGCCGTGCGCGACACCCTGGCGTTGCGCACCCGGCGGCCGGTGCGGCTGCTGCACC
>NZ_JARWRU010000831.1 GCF_029867845.1 Nocardia farcinica
CCCGCCGCGCGGGGGTGCCCCCCCCCCCCCCCCCCCCCCCCCCCCCCCCCCCCGGGGGGCCCGCCCGGGGCTTTCGCGCTCCGATGCCCGGTACGGGAAGGTCCGGTTCGAGCCGCCGGGACCACGCCCGGTCGCGCCGAGGTCAGCCGTGGGTGCGCAGGTAGTCCAGCTGTGCCTGCACCGAGCTGCGCGCCGCGGGCCACAGCCGCTTGTCCACATCGGCGTACACCTTGCGCACCACCGCCATCGCGCCCGCGTTCTCGCCGAGCTCGCGCAGCGCCGCGCGCACCTGGTCGAGCCGCTCGTGGCGGTGCTTGACGTAGTACCGCGCGACGGGTTCGAGATCGGGGTGCTCGGTGCCGTGCGCGGGCAGCAGCTTCCGGCCCGCGCCCTCCGCCAGCAGGCGGTCCAGCGAATTCAGGTAATCGGCCAGCGCCCCGGACCGCGATTCCAGCACCGTGGTGCCCGCGCCGAGGATGGTGTCGCCGGTGAGGACCGCGTCGTCGAGCACGAAACTCACCGAGTCCGCGGTGTGGCCGGGGGTGGCCACCGCGCGGATGCTCAGGCCCGCCGCCTCCAGCACCTGGCCGTCGGCCAGCGGGGCGTCCCAGTCGTTGAGGTATCCGGGTTCGACCGCGGCCACCGGGGTGCCGGTCAACTTCACCAGCCGCTCGATGCCACCGGTGTGGTCGTGGTGGTGATGGGTGATCAGCGTCAGCGCGATGTCGCCGTCGGTGGCCGCGGCGATCGCCTCGATGTGCTTGTTGTCCTTGGGGCCGGGATCGACCACCACGTATCCCGAGGCGCCCGGCGCGCGCAGCAGCCAGGTGTTCGTCCCGTCCAGGGTCATCTTGCCCGGGTTGTCCGCCAGCAGCACCGCTGCCGATCCGGTCACCTGCCGCACCTGTCCGTACGCGGGATGCGTCGCCGTCATCGCTGTCACCTCTGTTCCATGCCGTAGCGCACGTTCCACGCTAGTCGCGCGCGTGCTTTCGCGACGGGGCCACGTGCCCGCCCCGCCGCGAGCAGAGCCGGCGGCGAATCAGCCGCGAACCTCGACGATCAGCTCCACCTCGACGGGGGCGTTCTTCGGCAGCTCCGCCACGCCCACCGCGGACCTGGCGTGCACACCCGCCTCGCCGAAGACCTCGCCGAGCAGTTCCGAGGCGCCGTTGATCACGACCGGCTGATCGGTGTAGCCGGGCGCGGATGCCACGAAGCCGACCACCTTCACCACCCGCACCACCTCGTCGAGGGAGACCAGGTCGTGCACCGCGGCCAGCGCGTTGAGCGCGCACAGCCGGGCGCTCTCCGTGGCGGTCTCGGTCGACACCTCGGCGCCCACCTTGCCGACCGCGGGCAGTTCGCCGTCGACGAACGGCAGCTGACCGGAGGTGTAGACCAGCGAGCCGGTCCGCACCGCCGGGATGTACGCCGCCACGGGCGCGGCCACCGCGGGCAGCCGCAGGCCGAGCCGTTCCAGGTTGTTCCGCCAGTCGGTCGCCGGTTCCGTCATGACCCTCTCCTCCCTGTCCGGCCCGCTCAGGCCTTGGGGCGCTTGAGGTAGGCGACGTGCTGTTCCCCGGTCGGGCCTGGCAGCACGGTCACCAGCTCCCACCCGTCGGCTCCCCACTGGTCGAGGATCTGCTTGGTGGCGTGCGTCAGCAAGGGCACAGTGGCGTATTCCCATGTCGTCATGGGGCGAGTGTATTGACCCACCACACGCGGGCATCGACCCACCGCCCGCCCCGGGGCCGCCCGGGAGCACGGGCCGGTCACCGGGCCGCCGACCAGCGGTGGAAGCGGGCGATTCCACTGAAGGCGGCCGTCCTCACGCCACCCGCACCCCACGGGTTATAGGCTCGCGAACGTGGGAGTACCAACTGCTGATCCCGTTTCGGCCCAGCCGAAGCCGGACAAGGGGTGGCCGAAGCGGGCCGAACAGGCCCGCCTGCACTACGTCTCCGGCAAGGGCGGGACCGGCAAATCCACCGTCGCCGCGGCGCTGGCACTCGCGCTCGCCGCCGGTGGTCGCCGGGTGCTGCTGGTGGAAGTCGAGAGCAGGCAGTCCATCGCCCAGCTGTTCGACCTGCCGCCGCTGCCGCCGACGGAGACCAAGATCGCCACGGCCGACGGCGGCGGCGAGGTGGTCGCGTTGGCGCTCGACATCGAGCACGCCTTCCTCGAGTACCTCGACATGTTCTACAACCTCGGCTTCGCGGGCCGGGCCATGCGCCGGATGGGCGCGATCGAGTTCGTCACCACCATCGCGCCCGGCCTGCGCGATGTGATCCTCACCGGCAAGATCAAGGAATGCGTGGTCCGGGTCGACCAGGCGGGCAAGCCGGTATACGACGAGATCGTGGTCGACGCACCGCCCACCGGCCGCATCAGCAGCTTCCTCGACGTCACCAAGGCGATGGCCGAGATCGCCAAGGGCGGGCCGATCGCCGCGCAGTCCGAGGGCGTGTCGAAGCTGCTGCACTCCGACCAGACGATGATCCATCTGGTCACCCTGCTCGAGGCACTGCCGGTGCAGGAGACCGCGGACGCGATCGAGGAACTGACCGCCAACGATCTGCGCATCGGCGCGGTGATCGTGAACCGGGCGAGCGTGGGACACCTGCCGCCGGTGGCCCGCGACTCCGCCGCCGCGGGCGAACTGGACCGCGACGCCGTCCGCGCCGGCCTGGAGCGGGCGGGCATCACCCTCGACGAGCAGGACTTCGACGGCCTGATCACCGAGACCGTCGAGCACGCGGCCCGGCTGCGCGCCCAGGACGCCAGCGCGGCGGAGCTGAACGAGCTCGGCGTGACGCAGATGCATCTGCCCGCTCTCACCGACGGCATCGACCTCGGCGCGCTCTACGAGCTGGCCGAACACCTCAGCGCGCAGGGAGTGCGATGAACACCCTCGACATCTCCGGGATCATCGCCGATCCCACCGCCCGCGTCATCGTCTGCTGCGGGTCCGGCGGTGTCGGCAAGACCACGACGGCCGCGGCCATCGCGCTGCGCGCCGCGGAGGCGGGCCGCAAGGTGGTCGTGCTGACCATCGACCCGGCGCGCAGGCTGGCCCAGTCGCTGGGCGTGGCGGATCTGGACAACGCACCGCAGCGGGTGGCGCTCGGCCCGCAGGCCGAGGGCGAGCTCTACGCGATGATGCTCAACATGCGCCGCACCTTCGACGACATGGTGCTCGAGCACACCAGCCCGGAGAAGGCCGAGCAGATCTTCGCCAATCCGATCTACCAGACCGTGGCCTCGTCCTTCGGCGGGACGCAGGAATACATGGCGATGGAGAAGCTCGGGCAGCTGGCCGCGCGCCGGGAGTGGGACCTGATCGTCGTCGACACCCCGCCCTCGCGCAACGCGCTCGACTTCCTCGACGCGCCCAAGCGCCTCGGCACCTTCCTCAACGGCAAGATGATCCGGCTGATCATGGCGCCCGGCCGCGGCGTCGGCCGGTTCGTCACCGGCGCGATGAGCCTGGCCATGCGCGGAGTGTCCACCATCGTGGGCGGACAGCTGCTCAAGGACGCCTCGACCTTCCTGCAGTCGCTCGAGTCGATGTTCGGCGGCTTCCAGGAACGCGCCGACCGCACCTACGCCATGCTGTCCACACCGGGCACGCACTTCCTGGTGGTGGCCGCGCCCGAGCCGGACGCGCTGCGCGAGGCGTCGTTCTTCGTCGACCGGTTGTCCTCGGAGCGCATGCCGCTGGCGGGCCTGGTGCTGAACCGGACCCACCCGGTGCTGTGCTCGCTGCCCGGCGACCACGCGCTGACCGCCGCCGACCGGCTCGCCGACGAGGACCCGCTGACCACCGCGGTGCTGCGGGTGCACGCCGACCGGGTGGCCGTGGCCAAACGGGAACGGCATCTGCTCGTGCGCTTCACCGGCGCGCATCCGAGGGTGAAGATCGCCGCGGTGTCCGCGCTGCCGTTCGAGGTGGCCGATCTGGACGCGCTGCGCGCGGTCGCCGATCAGCTGACCGGCGAATCGGCGAAGGTCTGACACCGAGCGCGGGGCCGCTGTCGCCCCGCGGGAGTCCCGCCCGCCCCGGCCGCGACGATCACGCCTGTGTCCGACGGCCGGCGGACGCGGTGCGGAACCTGCCCCGACG
>NZ_JARWRU010000832.1 GCF_029867845.1 Nocardia farcinica
CCCACCGCCCCCCGCGCCGCCCCCGCGCCCTCCACGCGGCGTAACACGACGCTGTGTCCCGGCATCTCGCGTAGGCGGCGCCCCGCCGCCGGGGGGTGGGGGCCGGACGACCGGAGCGGGCACTGGAGCTGGCCCGCGAGCACCTGCTCGGCGCGGTGCGCATCCCGGCGGAGGCCGGGGGAGGCGGCTACAGCATGCGGGAGTTCTTCACCCTCGCCATCCGGCTCGCCGAGGCCGACCCCGATGTGCCGCACATCCTGCGCGGGCACTTCGGCACCGTCGAGGAGGCCTGGCGCGCCAGGGACACCGAACGCGGGCAGCTGTGGTTGCGGCGCGTCCTGGCGGGCAAGATCTTCGGCGGCGCCCAGGCGGAGCTGTCCGGGCAGCCCGGCGTCTACACCTACGACACCACCCTGGTCGCCGACGGCGAGAACTTCCGGCTCAACGGCCGGAAGTTCTACAGCACCGGCAGCTCCTACGCCGACTACCTGCGGATCTCGGCGAACAACGAGGAGGGCAGGCAGGTCAGCGTGGTCGTCCCCGCCGACCGGCCGGGCATCCTGCACGCGGGGGACTGGGACGGCATCGGCCAGCGCGAGACCGGCAGCGGCACCACCGTCCTCGACGACGTGCTGGTGTACCCGGACGAGGTCGGCGAGTTCCGGCGCATCGCCGAACCGGGCAAGCCGCGCAGCCCGCAAGCGCATCTGCTGTTGCACGCCATCGGCGCGGGTGTGCTGCGCGCCCTGACCGCCGAGACCGCCGACCTGCTGCGCCGACGCACCCGCTCCTACTCCTGGGGCAACACCGAACTCGCCCGCGAGGACCCCCAGCTGCTCGCCGTGATCGGCTCGCTGGCCAGCACCACCTTCGTCGTCGAAGCGGCCGTCCTCACCGCCGCCGACGCCCTCGACCGCGCCTACCGCCACGTCTGGGAACACGGCCGCGCCGACGACGCCCTCGAACGCGCCGCCTCCCTCGAGACCTCGAAAGTCAAAGTGGCCGTGGAGAAGATCGCCCTCCAGGCCGCCGCGGAGGCGTTCGACGCGGGCGGCGCGTCGTGGACCCGCGCCTCGGTCCAGCTCGACCGCCACTGGCGCAACCTGCGCACCCTGTTCTCGCACAACCCGACCGTCTACAAGGCCCGCGTGGTCGGCGACGTGGTCGTCAACGACGCCCCGCTCCCCGGGGCCGGCTTCTTCTGACGCCGCGCGGTCCGCGCGTGAAGCCCGCCGAGGCCGTCACATCGGCCGCCGAGCTCAGCCCCGCGCACGGGCGGCGTGGAACGCCCGCGCGCCCTGCTCGTGGTCGACGATCCGCTCCGGGTAGCCCCGGGTGGCCTCGGCGTCCAGCCGCCAGGGGGTGTGGATCTGCTTGCCCTCGAGGTGGGCGAGTTCGGGCACCCAGCGCCGCACGTACGCCCCGTCCGGGTCGTACCGCTCGGCCTGGCGCAGCGGATTGAGCACACGGTTGGGCCGGGTGTCGGCCCCGGTGCCCGCCACCCACTGCCAGTTCAGCTGATTGTTGGCGATGTCGCCGTCGAGCAGGTGGGCGAGGAAGTGCGCGGCGCCGAGCCGCCAGTCCACGTACAGCGTCTTGGTGAGGAAGCTCGCGGTGACCAGGCGGGCGCGATTGTGCATCCAGCCCTGGGCGGCGAGCTGGCGCATGCCCGCGTCGACCAGGGGGTAGCCGGTGCGGCCCGCGCGCCAGGCGTGGAGGAGGGCGGGGTCGCTGTTCCAGCGGTCGTGGCGGGGACGGTAGTCGCGGTGGGCGGCCCGGGGGCGGGCGGCGAGCATCTGGTGGTGGAAGTCGCGCCAGGCCAGCTGGCGGACGAAAGCGGCGCCGCCGGGAGTGGAGCCGTCGGCGGCGTGGACCAGTTCGGTGGCCGACAGACAGCCGAAGTGCAGGTGGGGGGACAGGCGGGAGGTGGCGTCGGCGGCCATGTCGTCGTTGCGGTCCGCGTAGGCCTCGACGCCGTCGGCGAACCATTCCCGCATGATCTTCCTGGCCGCGCTCTCGCCGCCGGTCGCGAGATCGGGCGCGGCCTCGCCGCCCGCGAGATCGGCCGCGGCGGGCAGCTTCTCGGTGCCTGCGCCGGAGGGCAGGCGCAGCGTGCGCGGGGGCCGCAGCGGCGTGCGCGGCCGGACCGAGGACCAGCGGCGGTGATACGGGGTGAAGACCGCGAAGTGGTCCTTGCCGCCGGGCGTCACCCGGCCTGGACCGACCACGGTGATGCTGCCCGAGTGCACCCGCAACCGGCAGCCGTCGCGCTCGAGGGCGTCCCGCAGCCGGTCCTCGCGACGGCGGGCGAAGGCGCTCACATCCTCGGCGAGGTGCACCTCGCTCACCCCGTGTCGCCGGACCAGCTCGCTCACCTCGCGCACGGTGTCGCCGCCGCGCACCACCAGCCGTCCGCCCGCACGGCGCAGCGCGTCGTCCAGGTCGGCGAGCGCGTCGGCGAGGAAGGCGGCCTTGTTCGGGGTCAGGTAGTCGCCCGCGCGGATGGCCTCGTCCACCACGAACACGGGCAGCACCTCGTCGGCGCGCGCGGCGGCCGACAGCACCGGGTTGTCGTGCACGCGCAGGTCGCGGGTGAACAGCGCGAGCGCCACGGTCACCGGACGCGCCGTTCGTCGTCGCCCGCCCGGTCGACGGGGGCGCCGCCCACGGCGGGG
>NZ_JARWRU010000833.1 GCF_029867845.1 Nocardia farcinica
CCCCCCCCCCCGCGGCGGGGGCCCCCCGCCTGGCCCCCAGCCCGCCCCCCGGCCGCGGGGGGGCCGGGCCCGCGGCAGCTCAGTTCGCGAGCGCGGCCAGCGCGGGCAGCAGTTGCCGCAGCGCGCGGCCGCGATGGGAGGCCTCGTCCTTCTCGGCCGGGCCGAGCTGCGCGGCCGAACCCGTCCCGCCCTCGGGCAGGAACAGCGGGTCGTAGCCGAATCCGCCGTCGCCCACCGGTGTGCGGCCGATGCTGCCCGGCCAGATCCCGCGGACCACCAGCTCGCGCCCGCCTGGCACGACCAGGGCGCAGGCGGAGACGAAGCGGGCGCCGCGCCGCTCGTCGGGCACGTCGCGCAGCTGGGCCAACAGCAGCGCGTTGTTGGCCGCGTCGTCGCCGTGGGCACCCGCCCAGCGGGCCGAGAGCACCCCGGGCATGCCGTTCAGCGCATCCACCTCGAGGCCGGAATCGTCGGCCACACAGGGCAGTCCGGTGGCGGCGGCGCCGTCGCGCGCCTTGGCCAGCGCGTTCTCCTCGAAGCTCGCCCCGGTCTCGGGCGCCTCCTCGTAGGCGGGCACGTCGTCGAGGCCGACCACCTGCAGCCCGACCACGTCGGCCTCGGCGAGGATGCGGCGCAGTTCGGCCAGCTTCTTGGCGTTGCGGCTGGCGACGAGGACCCGCGCGCTCATCACTTCCTCTTCGACACGGGCTCGATGGGCTCGGGCAGCTCACCGGGGTACGGCAGCGCCAGCGCCTGCTTCTGCACCGCGAACAACTGCTCACAGCCCGCCAGCGCCGCGTCGAGCAGCTTGTCCAGGGTGGAGCGCGGGAAGGTGGCGCCCTCGCCGGTGCCCTGGATCTCCACCAGGGTGCCGGTGTCGGTGGCCACCACGTTCATGTCCACCTCGGCGCGCGAGTCCTCCTCGTAGGGCAGGTCCAGCCGGACCCGGCCGTCCACCACGCCGACGCTGACCGCGGCGATGGCGCACGAGATCGGCTGCGGGTCGGCCAGCGCGCCGCGCGCGCCGAGCCAGGTGATGGCGTCCGAGAGCGCCACGTAGGCCCCGGTGATGGCGGCGGTCCTGGTGCCGCCGTCGGCCTGCAACACGTCGCAGTCGATGGCGATGGTGTTCTCGCCGATCGCGGCCAGGTCGATACAGGCGCGCAGCGAGCGGCCGATCAGCCTGCTGATCTCCTGGGTGCGGCCGCCGACCTTGCCCTTCACCGACTCCCGGCCCGAACGGGTGTGGGTCGCGGCGGGCAGCATCGCGTACTCGGCGGTCAGCCAGCCCAGACCGGAGTCGCGCCGCCACGGCGGCACCCCCTCGGTGACGCTGGCCGTGCACATCACTCTGGTCTGCCCGAACTCCACCAGCACCGATCCCGCGGGATGCGTGGTGAATCCCCGGGTGATGCGGACCTCGCGGAGCTCGTCGTCCGCCCTGCCATCGGCTCGTCTCGACACGATGGCCAGCCTAGACGACGACCCGCCGCCGAAAACCGGGTGTCCGCTCAGAGTTCGAAGGTCTCCCCCGGCGCGACCGCGTGCACCGGACCGGTGAACTCGGCCTTGGCCTCGGCGATCACGTCCTCCCGCGAGGTCCACGGCGGGATGTGGGTGAGCAGCAGTTCCCGTACCCCGGCGCGGGCGGCGATCTGCCCGGCCTCGGTGCCGGACAGGTGGATGCCGGGCGGGCGGTTGTCCGGGTCGTGGGTCCACGACGCCTCGGCCATGAGGACGTCGGCACCCTCGGCGAGCTCCTGGACGGCATCACACATGGCGGTGTCGCCGGTGTAGACGAAGGTGCGGCCCGCGGCGGTACGGATGCGCAGCCCGTAGGACTCCGGCGGGTGGTACATGCGACGCGCGGTGACGGTGTGGCCGGGGCCGAACTCGACCACCTCGCCCTCCTGCCAGGCGCGGTGGTCGATCACGTCGGACCAGTCGTCGCATTCGCCGCCGACCTCGGCCGAGGCGTTGCCGATGCGCAGCGGGGCGTCGGAGGGGCCGCGCACGATGGCGCGCCCGACGGGTGGAGTGGGGTGGTAGCGCCGCCACACCAGCAGGCCGGGCAGGTCGAGGCAGTGGTCGGCGTGCAGATGCGTCAGGAAGATGTCGGCTTCCCCCGGGTCGACGTGGCGCTGCAGCGCGCCGAGCACACCCGGTCCGAAATCGATGACGACCGGCTTCATGTCCGGGCCGGTCAGCAGGTACCCCGACGCTGGGGAGTCCGGGCCGGACACGCTGCCCGAGCACCCGAGGACGGTAAGGCGCATGCCCTCATGCTGCCACGACGAAACATCGCTCACGAAACGATCCCCCGATTTTGCCGGCGGCCGCCCCGTGCGCGCGGCGGCACCGCCGGCTCCCGCTCGAGACTGCCACGAACCTCGTCGTCCATTCCCCGAGGGTACCCAGACGCCGCACCGGGCATGCACCGGTCGCGAATACCGCTGCGCGGCAACGATACCGGACATGACGGAACCCGGCGCGACGCGGCCACGGCCGCCACCGCCGCACGGGCCGGGAACCCGCGGTGGCGGGGCATCGGGCTCAGTATCCGGCCGCGGGCGGGGTGCGACGGGCGAGGGCGCGGCGGCGGGTGTGCGGCGCCCAGGCCGCGACCACACCGCCGATGGCGCCGAAAAGATGCCCCTGCCAAGAGATCCCGTCCTGGCCTGGCAGCACGCCCCACAACAACGAGCCGTAGAACAGCAGCACCACCAGGCCGAGCGCGATCTGCCACCCACTTCGGGCGAACCAGCCGCGCAGGATCAGGAAGGTCAGCCAGCCGAAGACCAGCGCGGAGGCGCCCACGTGCACGGTGCCGTCCGCGCCGGTGAGCCAGGTGCCGACGCCCGCGACCACCCAGATGATCGCGGTGGCCACCAGCCCGCGCCCGACGCCGGCGGCCAGCACGAGGAAGCCGAGCACGAAGACCGGCACGGTGTTGCTGATCAGGTGGTCCCAGCCGCTGTGCAGCAGCGGCGCCCACAGGATGCCCCACAGCCCGTCGGCCTCGCGGGGCTGGATGCCCGCCTGGTCGTAGTCGCGGGAGTCGAGGGCGTCGATGCCCTCGACGGCCCACAGCACGAGCACGAAGCCGGTGATCAGCGCCGCGGCCTGCAACCACATCTGGCGGACCGCGCCGAAGCCGGTGGCGGGCGGGCGGCCCGTCGGCGCGGGGGCCGGTGGCGCGAACCGCCCCGGATCGTACGAAGGGCCGAGGCCCGAACCGCCGGACATGGCCGACCTCCTCCGTCGATGTTCCGCTTGCTTCGAGGCTACCGAAGCCGCGCCCGCCGACCGGCCGTGCTGCCGTGGCGGCTCACGCCCACAGCTGGCCTTCGAGCCTGCTCTCGGCCTCCTCGAGGGTGCCGTCGTAGGCGCCGGTGGACAGGTATTTCCAGCCGCCGTCGGCGACCACGAAGGCGATGTCGGCGCGTCTGCCCGCCTTCAGCGCCTTGCGGCCGACGCCGAGCGCGGCGTGCAGGATGGCGCCGGTGGAGATGCCCGCGAAGATGCCCTCCTCGGCGACCAGCTCCCGGGTGCGCCGGACGGCGTCGTAGGGTCCGACGGAGAAACGCGAGCTGAGCACGGTCTCGTCGTAGAGCTCCGGGATGAAGCCCTCGTCGATGTTGCGCAGGCCGTAGACCAGCTCGCCGTAGCGCGGCTCGGCGGCCACGATCTCGATTCCCGGCACCTTCTCGCGCAGGAACCGGCCTGTCCCCATGAGGGTGCCGGTGGTGCCGAGCCCGGCCACGAAATGGGTGATCTCGGGCAGGTCGGCGAGCAGTTCGGGGCCGGTGGTGTCGTAGTGCGCCTGCGCGTTGGCCGGGTTGCCGTACTGGTAGAGCATCACCCAGTCCGGGTTGTCGGCGGCGAGCCGCTTGGCCACCGCCACCGCCTCGTTGGACCCGCCCGCGGCGGGTGAGTCGATGATGCGCGCGCCGTACATGGTGAGCAGCTGCCGCCGTTCCACGGAGGTGTTCTCCGGCATGACGCACACCAGCTGATAGCCCTTGAGCTTGGCGGCCATGGCCAGCGAGATGCCGGTGTTGCCGCTGGTCGGCTCGAGGATGGTGCAGCCGGGGCGCAGCGTGCCGTCGGCCTCGGCCTGCTCGATCATGCGCAGCGCGGGCCGGTCCTTGATCGAGCCGGTGGGATTGCGGTCCTCGAGCTTGGCCCACAGCCGCACGTGCTGTTCACCGTCCCACCGCGGCGACAGCTTGCGCAGCCCCACCAGCGGGGTGTCGCCGAGGGTCGCGATCAGCGATTCGTAGCGCGCCACGTCGGCTCAGCGATCGGCCGGCGCGCCGCCCGCGACCGCGGGCAGGATGGTCACACTGGCGCCCTCGGGCACCTCCGCCGCCAGACCGCCCGTGAAGCGGACGTCCTCGTCGTCGACGTAGATGTTGACGAAGCGGTTCAGCTTGCCGTCCTTGAGCAGCCGTTCGGCCAGGCCGGGGTGGTTGGCGTCCAGATCGGCGATGACCGCGGAGAGGGTGTCTCCCTCGGCCTGCACGCGCTTTTCGCCGCCGGTGAGGCCGCGCATGATGGTCGGGATGGACACGGTGACCGACATGAACTCTCCTGATGTCGCTGGGTGGGGTCTGTTGCTGGGTGCCGTCACGAGGCGGTGACGGCCTCGTCGGAGTAGGCGTCGACCACGCGGACCGGTTCCTCGGTGACCACGCCGTCGACGATGCGGTAGCTGCGCAGTTCGTGCCGGTCCGGGTCGCGGGTGGAGATGAGCACGTAGTGCGCGCCGGGCTCGGAGGCGTAGGAGACATCGGTGCGGCTGGGGTAGGCCTCGGTAGCGGTGTGCGAGTGGTAGATGACCACCGGCTCCTCGTCGGCGTCGTCCATCGCCCGCCAGACCTTCAGCTGCTCACCGGAGTCGAAGCGGTAGAAGGTGGGCGAGCGTTCGGCGTTGGTCATGGGCACGAAGCGCACCGGCCGGTCGGAGCCCTCCGGGCCCGCGATGATCCCGCACGCCTCGTCGGGATGGTCGGCGCGGGCGTGCGCCACCATCGCCTCCACCAGCTCGGATGTGATCACCAGCACCTGACTCACGCCTTCCGCACAACTGTCCGCGTCGTCCCGGGTCGACCGCCCGGGTCGATTGCCCGGGTCACTGCCGTCAACCAGCCAGCTTAGGTGCCTATTCCCCCGCGGGCCGCCCGTGCGCGCGCCGGTGGCGTCCACGTCGGCCGCCGGGAGCGGGTTCAGAAGGGGAACAGATCGCGGTAGGCGGGGATGCCGGCCACAGCGGTCGCGCTGAGCACGGCGTCGACCACGGCGCGTTCCACACACACCGCCGCCGCGGTGCAGAGCGCGTCGAGAACCAGCAGATCGGGTGGGAAGGCGGCGGGCAGCGGCGCGTCCGGGATCGGCACGGCGCCGGTGGCGAGGGCGAAGAGGGTGTCGCCGTCGAGCGGAGAATGCGCGGGCCGGATGGCGCGGGCGAGTCCGTCGTGCGCGGTGGTGGCCAGCCTGCGGCAGCCGGTGACCCCGAGCGCGGCGTCGGTGGCGACCACGCCGATGGTGGTGTTGAGGACGGTGCCCTTGACCGGAAGGGCGTTGGCCGCCGCCAGATGCACCGGATCGGGCACCGGCAGGCCGAAGTGCCCCGGACCGTCGGTGCCGACGCCCCACGGCAGGCCGGTCATCGGGTCGAACACCGAACCGACCGGATTGGCCACGATCAGCGCCGCCACCGTCATACCCTCGGCCGGACCGTCGTCGAGCACCACGCTCGCCGAGCCGACGCCGCCCTTGAGCGCGCCCGCCCGCGCGCCCACACCCGCGCCGACCGAGCCGCGCGCGAACTCGGCGGCGGCGTCGCGGGCAGCGCGATAACCGAACTCGGCGGTCGGGCGGATGCGCCAATCCCCCACCGGCAGATCGAAGATCACCGCGCCCGGCACGATGGGAACCACCCGGCTCGGGTCGGCCGGGTCCATCGCAATGCCCTCGCCCTGTTCCTCCAGCAGCCGCATCACCCCGTCGGCCGCGGCGAGGCCGTAGGCGCTGCCACCGCTGAGCAGCAGCGCGTGCGCCCGCGTGACCGTGTTGGCCGGGTCGAGCAGATCGGTCTCCCTGGTACCCGGCCCGCCGCCGCGCACATCCACCGCGGCCACCGCCCCGCCGGGCACGCGCACCACCGTGCAGCCGGTGGCCGCGCCGGAACCGAGCGCGGCGTCGGGATCGAGGGCGGCGTCGGGGTCGAGGGCGTGGTGGTGCCCGACGAGCACGCCCGCCACGTCGGTGAGCGCGTCACGGGCTCCGGGGTGAGCTGTCACGAGGACCTCCTCGGCCGTGGTCACCGCGGGTGTCGCCACGGTTCGGGACGCCGATCACGGTGTGCCCCGCCGAACACGATCACCGGCGGGCAGACCTCGGCGGTTCAGGGGGCGAGCGCCTGGAGCAGGCTGTCCTGCATCCAGGTGAGCCAGTGGTAGACGTCCAGGTGCGGGGCGCGCGGATCGTCGGGTTCGTACCGGTCGGGGGTGTCGGCGTCGATCCGCAGGACCGTGCCGAGCGCCAACCGGACATCGGTGAGCGCGGTCAGCCAGGCGTCGGCCTGTTCCGGGGTGAGCACGATCTTGCCGCCGCCGGCCGGGACCGTCTCGAGCACGACCGCGCCCGCGGCCAGCTTGGTGTCGATGATCTCCGGCTCGTGCAGCGCCCGCAGCGCGCTGTTGAGCCCGGCGCGGTCGGCGTCCGGCGAACCGGGTTCGGGACGGTGGAACTCCGGCAGCAACCGCGCCAGCCGCGGGTCGTCGGGCGGGTTGCTGTTGCCGGTGCGCAGCCCGGTGAGCGCGCTGAGTTCGTCCTCGGGCGCCGACTGCGCCCGCTCGGTGAGCAGCCCGGACACCGCGCCGACGAGGGAGCGCAACACCTCGGCCTCGTGCCTGTCCATCTCGGCGCGCAGCTTCGGCCCGCCCAGGGAGTTCTTCCTGGTCCACTTACGCACGATCGTTCGTCCCATCACGCACGTGCGTCAGGGTAGTCCCACGCCCGGCCGGTCCGGGCAACCCCGGCGGCGGCCTCACTCGTCGCGCTGCATGGTGGCCCACAGCCCGGCCGCGTGCAGTCGGCGCACATCGTGCTCCATCTTGTCGCGTGAGCCGCTGGAGACCACGGCCTTGCCCTCGTTGTGCACCTGCAGCATCAGCTCGGTGGCCTTGGCCTTGCTGTAGCCGAACAGCTTCTGGAAGATGTAGGTGACGTAGTGCATGAGGTTGACCGGATCGTCCCAGACCACGGTCACCCACGGCCGGTCCTCGGCCTCCAGGATCTCGGTGTACTCCACCGCTTCCGGGGTCGCCTGCGCCGCCTGCAGGGTTGGCTGTGCCGCTGACAGAGTTGCCGGCGCCGGGTACGCATTGCACAAGCCCATGTCGTCAAGGGTACGACGCGCCGTGAGATCCTCAACACCCCGCTCGCCGGGCGCACGCGCGAGCCGGACCGCCGCCCGTCCGCGCTGTCTACAGTGACGGAGTGGATTCCCGTGACCAGGCCGCGAGCACCGCGCTGCTGACCGATCAGTACGAACTCACCATGCTCGCCGCCGCGCTCGCCGACGGCTCGGCGCACCGCCGGTGCGGGTTCGAGGTGTTCGCCCGGCGGCTGCCGCACGGCCGCCGCTACGGCGTGGTCGCGGGCACCGGCAGGCTGCTCGAGGCGTTGCGACGGTTCCGTTTCGGCGACGAGGAGCTGGCGGTGGTCGCGCCGGTGCTCGACGAGCGGACCCTGGACTGGCTGCGCGGCTATCGCTTCGGCGGCGACATCGACGGCTACGCCGAGGGCGAGCTGTACTTCCCCGGCTCACCGATCCTGTCGGTGCGCGGCAGTTTCGCCGAGTGCGTGCTGTTGGAGACGCTGATCCTGTCGATCTTCAACCACGACAGCGCGGTGGCCTCGGCCGCGGCCAGGATGGTCTCCGCCGCCGGTGGCAGGCGGTTGATCGAGATGGGCTCGCGGCGCACCCACGAGCAGGCCGCACCGGCCGCCGCGCGGGCGGCCTACCTGGCCGGTTTCGACGCCACCTCCAATCTGGAGGCGGTGCGCCGCTACGGCGTTCCCGGCGCGGGCACCAGCGCGCACGCCTTCACCCTGTTGCACAGCGGTCCCGACGGCGCGCACGAGGCCGAGGCCTTCCGCAGCCAGGTCGCCCAGCTCGGCGTTGGCACCACGCTGCTGGTGGACACCTTCGACATCACCGAGGGCGTGGCCACCGCCGTCCGGGTGGCGGGCACCGAGCTGGGCGGGGTGCGCATCGACTCCGGCGATCTGGGTGTGCTGGCCGGGCAGGTCCGCGCCCAGCTCGACGCGCTCGGCGCGACGAACACCCGCATCGTGGTCTCCGGTGACCTGGACGAGTACGCCATCGCGGCGCTGCGGGCCGAACCGGTGGACAGCTACGGCGTCGGCACCTCCCTGGTGACCGGCTCAGGCGCACCGACCGCGGGCATGGTCTACAAACTGGTCGAGGTCGAGGGCGTGCCGGTGGTCAAGCGCAGCAGCCACAAGCAGTCGCGCGGCGGGATCAAGCGGGCGCGGCGGCTGGCGAAGGCGTCCGGCACGATCGTCGAGGAAGTGGTGTATCCGGCGTCCGGGGAAGCGCCGTCGGACGGGGAGTTCCTGGCGCGCGAGCTGCTCGTGCCGCTGGTGCGCGGCGGCGCGCAGGTGCCAGGCCTGCCCACGCTGGCCGAGAGCAGGCAGCTGGTGCGGCGCGGTCTGGTGAGCCTGCCGTGGGAGGGCTTGAAACTGTCCGAGGGCGAGCCCGCGATTCCCACCACCTTCGTCGGCTGAGTCGCGCCGCGCGACCACCGCCTCTGCCGTCGTCGTCTGCCGTCGTCGTCTGCCGTCGTCGATGGGCAGGACGGCTCCGACCGGCGCGGGTAATCTCGGAGCATGAATCGGGCGCTCATCATCGTCGACGTGCAGAACGACTTCTGCGAGGGCGGCTCGCTGGCGGTCGCGGGCGGCACGGCCGTGGCCGAGCAGATCAACGCCCACCTCGCGGGCAGCGAGTACGCCGCCGTGGTCGCCACCCGCGACCATCACATCGACCCGGGCGCGCACTTCTCCGACACTCCCGACTACGTCGACAGCTGGCCGCCGCACTGCCGGGTGGGGACCCCCGGCGCGCAATTCCACCCCGCCCTCGACACCACCGGCGTGCAGGAGATCTTCTCCAAGGGCGAGTACGCCGCGGCCTACTCCGGTTTCGAGGGCGCGGCCGCCGACGGCAGCTCGCTGACCGACTGGCTGCGCGCCCGCGACATCCAGGCGGTGGACGTGGTCGGCATCGCCACCGACCACTGCGTGCGCGCCACCGCCCTGGACGCCCGCGCCGCCGGGTTCGACACCAGGGTGCTGTTGGATCTCACCGCGGGCGTCGCCCCGGAGACGGTGCGGCGCGCCCTCGCCGAATTGCGCGCGGCGGGCGTCGAGCTCACCGGATCGGTACCGGGCGGGCAGTAGCCACCGGTCGAGCGGACGGTCGACGGGCGCACCGTCGCGAGCAAGCCGCTGTCGGTGCCGGGCAGTAGGCTGCTCGCGTGCCCGAACTGCCTCCCACCTCGGAACTGCTGTCCACCGCCGTGCGCGCGCTCGGCGGCAGGGAACGGGAGGGGCAGATCAGGATGGCCTCGGCCGTCGACCACGCCATCGACACCAAGCGGCATCTGGCCGTGCAGGCGGGCACCGGCACCGGCAAGTCGCTGGCCTATCTGGTGCCGAGCCTGCGGCACGCGGTGCGCACCGGCCGCACCGTGGTGGTCTCCACCGCCACCATCGCGCTGCAACGCCAGCTGGTCGACCGCGATCTGCCCCGGCTGTCGGAGGCGCTGGCGACACCGCTCGGCCGCGCGCCGCGCTTCGCGATCCTCAAGGGCCGCAACAACTATCTGTGCCTGAACAAGATCAACAGCGCGATCCCGGAGGAGCCCGCCGAGGCCGAGCTGTTCGACGCCTTCGCCATCTCCCGGCTCGGCCGCGAGGTGCAACGGCTCAACGAGTGGGCCTCCGACACCGACACCGGCGACCGCGACGATCTGGCACCCGGCGTGAGCGACCGGGCGTGGCGGCAGGTCAGCGTGTCCTCGCGGGAGTGCCTCGGCAAGTCGCGCTGCCAGTTCGGCCAGGACTGCTATGCCGAGCGGGCCCGCGCCGAGAGCGCCCAGGCCGATGTGGTGGTCACCAACCACGCGCTGCTGGCCATCGACGCCATCAGCGGCATCCAGATCCTGCCCGAGCACGACGTGGTGGTGATCGACGAGGCGCACGAGCTGGTCGACCGGGTCACCGGCGTGGCCACCGCCGAGCTGTCGGCCAACGGCATCAGCGCCGCCGCCCGCCGCTGCGCGAAACTCGTCGACGAACGCGAGGTCGACCGGCTGGAGGGGGCCGCGGAGGCCTGGCACACCCTGCTCGACGAGCTGCCGCCCACCCGCTGGGACAGGCTGCCCGAGGGCGCCGCCCAGACCCTGGCGCTGGTGCGCGACGCCGCGTGGAACGCCCGCACCGAACTCGCCCCGCCCGGCGGCGGCCAACCCCAGGGCGATCCCGACAACGCCGCAGCCCGCACGTTCGCCCTGGCCGCCGTGGAGGAGGTGCACGACGCCGCGGTGCGCGCGCTCGGCGCCTTCGACGAGCCCGATCCCTCGGCCCGCCGCGACGTCATCTGGCTCTCGGCCGAGGAGTCGCGGACCGGTGTCACCCGCAAGACCCTGCGCATGTCGCCGCTGTCGGTGGGCGGGCTGCTGCGGGCGCGGCTGTTCGGCGCGGCGACGGTGGTGCTGACCTCGGCCACATTGCAGATCGGCGGCTCCTTCGACAGTCTCGCGGTCACCTGGGGCCTGCCCGCGCAGTCGGGCGAGACGGTCGACCCGGCCACGGCCAACGGCGCCGCCGCGCCCGCCGACGCAGGCACGGTGCACTGGGACGGGCTGGACGTCGGCTCCCCCTTCGACCACGCCAAGGCGGGCATTCTGTATGTGGCCAAGCATCTTCCGCCGCCGGGGCGCGACGGCCTGCCGCCGGCCTACCTGGACGAGATCGAGCGGTTGATCGATGCCGCGGGCGGGCGCACGCTCGGCCTGTTCTCCTCCATGCGCGCCGCCAAGGCCGCCGCCGAGGCCATGCGCTCGCGGCTGGACACCCCGGTGCTGTGCCAGGGCGACGATTCGACCGGCGCGCTGGTGCGCAAGTTCGCCGAGGACCACCCGACCTCGCTGTTCGGCACCCTGTCGCTGTGGCAGGGCGTGGACGTGCCGGGCCCGTCGCTGAGTCTGGTGATCCTCGACCGCATTCCGTTCCCCCGCCCGGACGACCCGCTGCTGGCCGCCCGCCAGCGCGCGGTCGAATCCCGCGGCGGCAACGGCTTTCTCACCGTCGCGGCCAATCACGCGGCGCTGCTGCTGGCACAGGGCACCGGCCGCCTGCTGCGCAGTGTCGACGATCGCGGGGTGATCGCGGTGCTCGATTCCCGGCTGGCCACCGCACGGTACGGCGGCTATCTGCGCGCCACCCTGCCGCCGTACTGGGAGACCGCCGATCCCGAGGTGGTGACCAAGGCGCTGCGCCGCCTCACCGAAACCGCGCCACTGTGATTCGGCACACAAACAGACCGCGATAGTTCTGTACGAAACTACATTGAGCACCGATACAGCCGGTGGAAACCCCAATTCCCCCACGGGCGTATCCGGTCCCCGCGCCACGCCCTGCACGCGGCGCGGGGACCCCTCGGTCCGGCTCAACTGCTCCCGCGCGCCATGAACCGCACCGGCAGCCGCACCGACTCCACCTCCTTGCCCGCCAGCATGTCCAGCAGCACCCGCACCGCGGTGACGCCGATGTCGTGCGCGGGCGAGCGCACCGTGCTCAGCGGCACCGGCAACTGCGCCACGATCGGAATGTCGTTGTAGCCCACCACCGCCAGATCGCCGGGCACGCAGAGGCCCAGATCGCGCGCCACACCGAGCACGCCGACGGCGATGGTGTCGGTGACGGCGAAGATCGCCCTCGGCCGGTCCGGCCGGTCGAGCAACCGCCTGCCCGCCTCGACGCCACCGGCGACGTCGAACGCCGAGGCGACGACCCGCTCCGGCGGCAGGCCGATCGAGGCCTCGGCGAGCGCGCCGAGGAAACCCGCGACGCGATCGCCTGCGGTGGTGGCGTGACCGGGGCCCGCGATCACGGCGATATCGCGGTAGCCGCGGTCGAGCAGGTGCCGCGCGGCCAGCGCGCCGCCGCGCCGGTCGTCACCACCGACGAAGGGAAGTCCGGCGTCGGCATGCCTGGTGACGGTGAGGATGGGCAGCGGCCCGACCGACAGCGATTCGACGAACGGCCCGCCCGGCGCGTGCAGGCTGCTCAGCAACAGGCCGTCGACCTGCCTGCCGCAGAGCAGTTCGATCGCGCGGCGCTGGGCTTCCGGTTCGTCGGGCGGGCTGGACAGCAGCACCGAGTAACCCGCGCGGGTGGCCGCCTCCTCGATGCCCTGATAGGTCGTGGCGACGACACCGTCGGTCAGCCGGGGCATGACCACGCCGAGGGTGGTGGTCTTGCGGGTGCGCAGGCTGGCCGCCCACAGATTGGGCTGGTAGCCGAGTTCGGCGGCGACCTCCCTGACCCGCCGCGCCGAGGCCGACCAGCCGTCCACCGGCTCGGGCTGGCGCAGCACCCGCGAGGCGGTGGAGACGTGGACCCCGGCCCGTTCGGCGATCTCCTTGAGGGTCGGCGCCCGTGAGGGTCGAGACATGTCCGGCAGATCCTCTTCGATGTTCGTCGAGACTCTCGACGGGTAAACGGCAGTTGACGGCGTTCCGATCGAGCCCTACCCTACTGCATGCAAACGTTCTCGCAATCGTTATCGCAAACGTTTTCACATCGTGCTCCAGCACCGAGCCCACCCCCGAGAACCACCACCCGACAGCCTGTCGCCGACGCCCGGAGGAACCGTGTCCAAGCCCCAGAGCCTGACCCAGCTGTTCGCCCTCGACTCCCTGCTCGAGCCCGAGGAGATCGCCATCCGCGACACCGTGCGCAAGTTCGGCGAGGAGCGCATCCGCCCGCACATCGCCGAGTGGTTCGAAAAGGCGCAGCTGCCCGCCCGGGAGCTGGCCGAGGAACTGGGCGAGCTCGGCGTGCTCGGCATGCACCTGGAGGGCTACGACTGCGCGGGCATGAGCGCCACCGCCTACGGCCTGGCCTGCCTCGAACTCGAGGCCATCGACTCCGGTATCCGCAGCCTGGTGTCCGTGCAGGGTTCGCTGGCCATGTTCTCCATCCACCACTGGGGCAGCGAGGAACAGAAGCAGCAGTGGCTGCCGCGCATGGCCGCGGGCAAGGCCATCGGCTGCTTCGGCCTGACCGAGCCCGACTTCGGCTCCAACCCGGCGGGCATGCGCACCCACGCCAAGCGCGACGGCGACGACTGGGTGCTCAACGGCACCAAGATGTGGATCACCAACGGCTCGATCGCCGACGTGGCCGTGGTGTGGGCGCAGACCGACGAGGGCGTGCGCGGCTTCGTCGTG
The DNA here is from genome assembly GCF_029867845.1 of Nocardia farcinica. Classification (GTDB taxonomy): domain Bacteria; phylum Actinomycetota; class Actinomycetes; order Mycobacteriales; family Mycobacteriaceae; genus Nocardia; species Nocardia farcinica_A. The sequence continues at coordinate 13,554 of NZ_JARWRU010000833.1, forward strand.
CCCACCGACACCCCCGGCTTCTCGGCGCCGGAGATCAAGGCCAAGCTGTCGCTGCGCGCCTCGGTCACCTCCGAACTGGTGCTCGACGGCGTCCGCCTGCCCGCCTCGGCGGTGCTGCCGAAGGCCGAGGGCCTGCGCGGCCCGCTCACCGCGCTGAACGAGGCCCGCTTCGGCATCACCTTCGGCGCGCTGGGCGCTGCCCGCGACTGCCTGGAGACCGCCATCGAGTACGCGCAGTCGCGCGAGGTCTTCGACAAGCCGCTCTCGTCCTACCAGCTGACCCAGGCCAAGCTCGCCGACATGGCGCTCGAGCTGGGCAAGGGCCACCTGCTCGCCTACCACCTCGGCCGCATCAAGGACCGCCACGAGATCACGCCCGAGCAGATCAGCACCGGCAAGCTCAACAGTGTGCGCGAGGCCATCGCCATCGCCCGCGAGTGCCGCACCATCCTGGGCGCCAACGGCATCACCCTCGAGTACCCGGTGATCCGCCACGCCAACAACCTGGAATCGGTGCTGACCTACGAGGGCACCTCCGAGATGCACCAGCTGTCCATCGGCAAGGCGCTCACCGGCCAGGCGGCCTTCCGGTGACAGGCGCGCTCGACGGGCTGGTGATCGCCGACTTCGGTCGCGTGCTCGCCGGCCCCTACGCCACCATGCTGCTGGCCGACCGCGGCGCCGGGGGGGTGTAGATAGAACGCCCCGGCGCGGGCGCCGCCCCCCGGCCATTGGGGCCCCCCCGGGCCGGGGGCGGATAGG